>NZ_JAOTJD010000090.1:0-1628 GCF_042714595.1 Phenylobacterium ferrooxidans
CGAAGAAGCCGAGCGCTCCGGTCTCGAACGCGGCTTGGAGGTCTTGAAGGAACAGCCGGCGGTAGAGGCGCGAGAGCACGCGCACGGGCAGGAAGAAGCCGGGTCGACAGGACACCCACCGGGCGCCGTCGGGTGACGGTCCGCCGCCAGGCACGACGCAATGGACGTGGGGGTGATGATGCAGGTTCTGCCCCCAAGTGTGGAGCAGCGCGACCACGCCCAGCTCGGCGCCCAGGTGTCTGGGATCTGCGCCCAGGGTCCGCAGCGTCTCGGCTGCCGCCTTGAACAGGATGGCGTAGAGCGTCGCCTTGTTCTGGAAGGCGATCTCGGCGACCTGCGCCGGCATCGTGAAGACGACGTGGAAGTATTGAACTGGCAGCAAGTCGGCTTGCCGCGCGTCGAGCCAGTCGGCGCGAGCCAGACCCTGACACTTCGGACAATGCCGATTGCGGCAGGAGTTATAGGCCTGGCGCACCAGGCCGCAGTCTGTGCAGTGCTCGGCGTGACCGCCCAGGGCCGCAGTGCGGCAGGCTTCGATGGCGCCCATGACGCGCCGCTCGACGCGCCCGAGGTGACCCTCATGGGCAAGGCGATACGCCGGGCCGTGGCGGCGGAAGACGTCCGCCACCTCCAGGGCCGTGCGCACGAGCCTGCTCAGGCTGGCGGCACGACCTCGACCTGCAGCCGATCGAGCGGGCTGACGGTTTTGCCGATCGTGTGCGTCGCCACCTGGGTATAGCGCGCCGTGGTCGACAGGTTGCTGTGTCCGAGCAGCGCCTGGATGATGCGGATATCGGCGCCGTCCTCCAGCAGGTGGGTGGCGAAGCTGTGGCGCAGGGTGTGGACTGTGACGTGCTTGTCCAGGCCCGCGGCGGTGCAGGCAGACCGGCAGGCAGCATACAGCACCTGGCGATCGATCGGTCGGCTCTCCGCGCGGCCGGGGAACAGCCAGCTCGTCGGCCGCGCCAGGCGCCAATAGGTCCGCAAGATGCCCAGCAGCTGCGGTGACAGCATCACGTATCGGTCCTTGCCGCCCTTGCCGTGCTCGACGCGGATCACCTTGCGGCCGCTGTCGATGTCCGTGATCTTCAGGCCCGTGACTTCCGACGCGCGCAAGCCGGTCGCATAGGCTGTGGTCAGGGCTGTACGGCTCTTCAGGCTCGGCACCGCCTCGAGGAAACGCACCACCTCGTCCATGCTCAGCACGACGGGCAGCTGCCGCGGCTGGCGCGCGTAGGGAATCCGCTCTGGCACATCGGACCGGCGCAAGGTCACACCGTAGAAGAAGCGCAAGGCGCAGACGGTCTGATTAAGCGCCGACCAGGAGATTCCTGCGGCCACCAGATGCACCTGGAAAGTACGCACATCCTCCAGGTCCAGCCGGTCCGGCGAACGGCCGAAGAACCGGCTGAACTTCGTAACAGCATGAACGTAGGATCGCTGGGTCGCCGGTGACAGGTTGCGGACTGTCATGTCCTCGATCATACGCCGGCGTAGAGGGCTCACTTCGGCCATCTTGGGGTCTCCTGTCTGATGGGCTTGGCTCGACACCAAATCCTCTCAGACAGGGGCTTCCTCGCGCCAGCCCCGGCGTGCGCCCGTACCGCGTCAGCGGTTTAGTTCAATCC
>NZ_JAOTJD010000091.1:0-1613 GCF_042714595.1 Phenylobacterium ferrooxidans
GTCCAGGCTGTGTAAAAACGGCGAAGCAGCTTAGAATCTAGCATCGACGCAGCAGCCTTGGGGCCGTCGATGAAGCGCTTTGTCGAAGGGGAAGACCGGCGGCAAACCTTGTTGTTGCCGGAGTCGCTGGACGACTACGTTACCGAGGACAATCCGGTCCGGGTGGTCGAAGTCTTTATTGATGAGCTTGATCTCGGAGCGCTTGGCTTTGAAGGCGTTCGGCCTGCGGTGACGGGTCGGCCCGCCTATCACCCCTCGACCCTGCTGAAGATCTATCTCTACGGATATCTCAACCGCGTGCAGTCGAGCCGCCGGCTGGAACGCGAAGCCCAGCGCAACATCGAACTGATGTGGCTGACCGGACGCTTGGCCCCAGACTTCAAGACCATCGCCAGTTTTCGCCGCGACAACGGGCGGGCGATCCGCGCGGTATGTGCGCAGTTCGTGGTCCTGTGCCGGCATCTGGACCTGTTCACGCGGGCGGTGGTCGCGATCGACGGCAGCAAGTTCAAGGCGGTGAACAATCGCGACAAGAACTTCACCGTGACCAAGGTCGCCAAGCGTATTGAGCAGGTCGACGCCAGCATCGTGCGCTACCTGGCGGCGCTAGACCGGGCCGACCGTGATGACAGCGACGTCGCCGAAGCCAAGACCGTCCGCATCCAGGACAAGATCGCTGGCCTGCGCCGACAGATGCAGGCGCTGAAGGCGATGCAGCAGCAGGTCCAGGCCGAGCCGGACAAGCAAGTCTCACTGACCGATCCCGATGCGCGCTCCATGGCGACCAGCGGTCGGGGTACGGGCATGGTCGGTTACAACGTGCAGACCGCGGTCGACGCCGAGCATCATCTGATCGTGGCGCATGAGGTGACGAACGTGGGTCACGATCGAACCCAACTGGAGCCCATGGCCCTGAAAGCGCAGGCGGCGACAGGGTGCGAGGAACTCACCGCCCTGGCGGATCGCGGCTACTTCAACGGTGAGCAGGTGCTGGCGTGCGAGGGAACCGGCGTTCTGCCCTGCATCCCCAAAACCGTGTGGCCCGGCGAGCAAGGCTTCTTCACCCGCCAGGACTTCATCTACGACGCCGAGAACGATCATTACACGTGCCCGGCAGGCCAGACGCTGACCAAGGGCCTCGTGCGATCAGATCGAAAGGACGACATCGATATCTATCGCCACCTGACCGCCTGCTTCACCTGCCCGCTAAAGCCGAGATGCACCCCGGACAAGCTCAAGAGGCTTAAGCGCTGGCAGCACGAAGATGTCCTCGACCGGATGCAGGCCAGGCTCAACCACATGCCCGACGCCATGGGCGTGCGCCGGCAAACCGTCGAGCATCCCTTCGGAACCCTCAAATCGTGGATGGGAAGCACCCACTTCCTGACCAGGACCCTCGAAAAGGTCCGAACCGAGATGAGCCTCCACGTCCTGGCCTACAATATGAAGAGAATGATCCAGATCTTCGGCGTCGGACCGCTCATGGCAGCGATCAGAGCCTGATCGCCCCTTCGTTAGCCACAGCCAAATCTCAGCTCAACAGCGGAACTCGATCAATCAACTCCGCCGGGCCAACCAAGCCGAGACCGGAACTCACGTTTTTCCACGGCCTC
>NZ_JAOTJD010000092.1:0-1322 GCF_042714595.1 Phenylobacterium ferrooxidans
AGGAGGCCCGCCGCAGGGCCGGGGCCGCGCGGGTCGAGGAGGCCCAGGGCCGGGTGAACCGCACCCGCCGGGCGCTGGAACAGGCGAAACACGAACGCGAGCAGATCGGGCCGGCGGTCAATCCGCAGGCCGCCGAGGCCAAGGCCGAGCTGGAGCGCGCCGAGGCGACCCTCGTGGCCCTGCGCGCCGCCCTGGAGGCCGCCGAAGACGAACGCACCAAGGCCCAGGAGGCCGAGCTCGCCTCACGGGAAGCGGCCCGCAAGGCCGATGAACAGCTGGGCCGCCTGACCGCCGAGGCCCGCGCCCTGGCCGGTATCGTGGCCCAGCAGAAGCGCGGCGGGTTCACCCCGGCCCTGGACGAGGTTTCCCCCGACCGCGGCTATGAGCAGGCCCTGGCCGCGGCCCTGGGCGATGATCTGGACGCGGCGCTGGATCCCAAGGCGCCGGCCTTCTGGGGTGGGCGTGAGGCGGTGGCTCCCGCCTGGCCCGAGGGCGCGGCGCCCCTCGGTCCGCTGGTGAAGGCGCCGGGCGCCCTGGCCGCGCGCCTGGCCTATGTGGCCCTGGTGGCCCGCGCCGACGGCGACCGCCTGCAGGGCGCCCTGCAGCCGGGCATGCGGCTGGTTTCCAAGGAGGGCGACCTCTGGCGCTGGGACGGCTTCACCGCCCGGGCCGACGCCCCCAAGCCCGCCGCCGTGCGCATGGAGCAGAAGACCCGGCTGGCCGAGGTCGAGACCGAGATCGAGACTCTGGAGCCCAGGGCCAAGGCCGCCCGCGAGGTGCAGGCCGCCGCCAACGCCCGCGTGCGCGCCGCCGAGGAGGCCCTGCGCGAGGCGCGCCGCCAGCCCCAGGCCGCCGAACAGAAGGTGACGGCCGCCCGCGCCGTTCTGGAGAAGCTGGACCGCGAGGCGACGCGCCGCGAGGCCCACGCCCAGTCCTTGGACGACGTCATCCGCCGTTTCGAGGCCGAACTGGCCGACGCCGAATCGATCCTGCGGGTGGCGCAGTCGGAATCGGCGGAGGACACCGCCGTCGGTGACCTGGCCGCCAAGCTGGCCGCCGCCCGCGCCGCCGCCGGCCCTGCCCGCGAGGCGGCCGCCGAGGCCCGCAGCGTCATGGAGATCGAGGCCCGCGAACGCGAAGGCCGGGCGCGGCGCCTGGAAAACCTGAGCCGCGACCGCGACGACTGGACCCGCCGGGCGCAGGGCGCCGCCAAGCGCCTGGACCAGCTGAGCGAGGCGCGCGCCAAGGCCAAGGGCCTGCTGGACAAGGCCCATGAGGCGCCGGCCACCCACCAGGATCGCTTCGAGAAGCTGCTGGACGAA
>NZ_JAOTJD010000093.1:0-1309 GCF_042714595.1 Phenylobacterium ferrooxidans
GGCGCGATAAGCCCGGCGAAGCTAAGGGGACCGGTTGCGGCGCGAGATGGTCGAGCGCGCGGCCGGAATTCAAGTCGATGGATTACAAGGCCGCGTTCAGCACCGCTCTTGAGCAGATTCACGCCGAGGGTCGTTACCGGGTCTTCGCCGACCTGAAGCGTCACCGTGGGCAGTTCCCCAAGGCGACCTGGACCCGGGGCGACGGGAGCCGGTCTGAGGTCATCGTCTGGTGCTCCAACGACTATCTGGGCCAGGGCCAGAACCCGGTGGTGCTGGACGCCATGCACCAGGCCATCGACGAGGCCGGCGGCGGTTCGGGGGGCACGCGCAACATCTCGGGCACCACCCACTACCATGTCGAGCTGGAGGCCGAGCTGGCTGACCTGCACGGCAAGGAAGCCGCCCTGCTGTTCACCTCGGGCTATGTGTCCAACGAGGCGTCGCTCTCGACCCTCTACAAGATCCTGCCGGGTCTGATCATGTTCTCCGACGAGCTGAATCATAACTCGATGATCAGCGGTATCCGGGCGGGCAAGCGCGAGCAGCGCCGGGTGTTCCGCCACAACGACCTGGCCCACCTGGAGGAGCTGCTGGCCCAGGTTCCGGCCGATGCGCCCAAGTTGATCGCCTTCGAGAGCGTCTACTCCATGGACGGCGACATCACCGACATGCGGGCGATGGTGGCGCTGGCCAAGAAGTACAACGCCATGACCTATCTGGACGAGGTCCATGCGGTGGGCATGTACGGCCCCCGCGGCGCCGGCGTGGCCGAGCGTGACGGGGTCATGGACCAGATCGACATCATCGAGGGCACCCTGGCCAAGGCCTTCGGCGTCATGGGGGGCTACATCGCCGCCGACGCGGTCATCGTCGATGCGATCCGCTCCTATGCCGACGGCTTCATCTTCACCACCTCGATCCCGCCGGCGCTGGCGGCCGGGGCCGTGGCCTCGATCCGCTACCTGAAGGACCACAACGAGATCCGCATCGCCCACCAGGAGCGCGCCGGGGCCCTGAAGGCCAAGCTGGCCAGGGCCGGCCTGCCGGTCATGCCCTCGGAGAGCCACATCGTCCCGGTGCTGGTGGGTGATCCCGTCCACTGCAAGATGATCAGCGACATCCTGCTGGAAGAGCATGGCGTCTACGTCCAGCCCATCAACTACCCCACCGTCCCGCGCGGCACGGAGCGCCTGCGCTTCACCCCGTCGCCCGCCCACACCGACGCCATGATGGACGACCTGGCCCAAGCCCTCGAAAGGCTCTGGGCCCACTGCAACATCAAGCGCGTCGGCGGATACGCCGCCTGACG
>NZ_JAOTJD010000094.1:0-1257 GCF_042714595.1 Phenylobacterium ferrooxidans
GGCCGCCCGCGCCGCCTTCCCGGCCTGGAGCCAGACCACCCGCGAGGAGCGCCTGGAAGTCCTGGGCCGCATCCTGGCCGAATATCAGAAGCGCTTCGGCGACCTGGCCACCGCCGTGACCGAGGAAATGGGCGCCCCCGCCAACCTCGCCCAGCGCGCCCAGGTTCCGATCGGCATGGGCCACCTGGCCACCGCCGTGGAAGTGCTGAAGACCTTCAAGTTCGAGGAAGACCGCGGCCCGACGATGATCGTCAAGGAGCCGATCGGCGTCTGCGGGTTCATCACCCCCTGGAACTGGCCCCTGAACCAGATCGTCTGCAAGGTGGCCCCGGCCATCGCGACGGGCTGCACCATGGTGCTGAAGCCCTCGGAAGTGGCCCCGTTCTCCGGCCAGATCTTCGCTGAGATCATGCATGCCGCGGGCGTTCCCGCCGGCGTGTTCAACATGGTTCAGGGCGACGGCCTCGGCGTCGGCGTCCCGTTGTCCAGCCACCCCGAAGTGGACATGGTCTCCTTCACCGGCTCCACCCGCGCCGGCATCGAGGTGGCCAAGAACGCCGCCCCGACCGTCAAGCGCGTGGCTCAGGAACTGGGTGGCAAGAGCCCCAACATCGTCCTCGACGACGCCGCCTTCGCCAAGGGCGTGGGCCGTGGCGTGGCCACCATGATGACCAACTCCGGTCAGTCCTGTAACGCGCCGACCCGCATGCTGGTCCCCAAGGGCCGCATGGACGAAGCCATCGCCGTGGCCCGCGAGGCGGTCTCCACCGTCACCGTCGGCGACCCGAACGGCAACAGCCAGCTGGGTCCCGTGGTCTCGGAAATCCAGTTCAACAAGATCCAGAAGCTGATCCAGGCCGGCATCGACGAGGGCGCGACCCTGGTCTCCGGCGGCGTCGGCCGTCCGGACGGCCTCGACAAGGGCTATTATGTGAAGCCCACCGTCTTCGCCAACGTCACCAACGAGATGACCATCGCCAAGGAAGAGATCTTCGGCCCCGTGCTGTCGATCCTCGGCTATGACAGCCTCGAACAGGCCATCGAGGTCGGCAACGACACCGAGTACGGCCTGGCCGCCTATGTGCAGGCCGAGGACCTCGAAAAGGCCCGCGGCGTGGCCCGCAAACTGCGCGCCGGCCAGGTGTCGATCAACGGCGGCGGCGGCGACATGATGGCCCCCTTCGGCGGCTACAAGATGAGCGGCAACGGGCGCGAGTGGGGCGATTTCGGCTTCCACGAGTTCCTGGAAACCAAGGC
>NZ_JAOTJD010000095.1:0-1170 GCF_042714595.1 Phenylobacterium ferrooxidans
GCAGGGGAATCGCATATGGCGTTGGAGTCGAAATCTTAGGTCGAAGCGGATTCTGCAGATGTCTCCTTGGTGTTTGGAGACGGGGTTGTGGGGACGTTTTCTGACTATTTTGGGGCCGTGTCAGACCCTCGTGCCGGTAACGCTCGGCACGATCTTCTGGAGCTGATGTTCGTGGCCCTGGCGGCGGTGCTGTGCGGGGCGGAAGATTGCACCGACATGGCCGAGTTCGCCGAGGCCAAGCTCGGGGTTCTGCGCGAGGTTGTGAAGCTGGCGCATGGTCCGCCGAGCCACGACACCTTCAGCCGGGTGTTCCGATTGTTGCAGCCGGAGCCCTTCGAGGCGGCGTTCGCGAAGTTCACCGCCGCCTTCGCCGGCGCGCTGCGGGGCGTGGTGGCGATTGATGGCAAGGCGTTGCGGGGAGCTTACGACCGTGGACGCAAGGCCACGCCGCTGCATCTGGTCAACGTCTGGGCGGCGGAGGCCCGACTGGTGATCGGTCAGCGCCTGGCGCCAGGCCGCAACGAAGTCCTGGGCGCTCAGCAGGCCTTGGCGCTACTGCGGCTCGACGGCTGTATCGTCACCGCCGACGCGCTGCACTGCCGGGCCGACACCGCCCAGGCGATCCTCGACGCCGGCGCCGACTACGCCCTGGCCCTGAAGGCCAACCACCCGAAGCTGCTGGCCAAGGCCCAAGCCCTGATCGAGGCCGCCGATCCCGCCACCGAAGCGATCAACGGCCCCACCAAGGCGCATGACCGGGTCGAGGGCCGCACCGCCATCGTCGTGGCCGCCCAGGGCATGGACTTCCCAGGCCTGGCCGCCGTCGCCCGCGTCGAGACCTACCGCAAGTCCGCAGGAGAACCCGAGCCTGTGATCGTGCGCTGGTACCTGCTCTCCACGCAGCTCTCAGCCGAGCGGATGCTGGCGGTCGCCAGAACCCACTGGACCATCGAGAACCAGCTCCACTGGGTGCTCGACGTCGCCTTCGATGAAGACCGCGTCCGTAGCCGAAAGGACAACGCCCCTCAGAACCTCGCCCTCATCCGAAAGCTCGCCCTCAACATCATCCGACAGCACCCCGCCAAGGGATCCATCAAGACCAAAATCAAGCGGGCCGGATGGGATGACGCCTTCCTCTTCTCAATGCTCGGTCATATGCGATAGCCCTGC
>NZ_JAOTJD010000096.1:0-1037 GCF_042714595.1 Phenylobacterium ferrooxidans
TGTGGATTCTCGTTCGAAGTGCAACACCCTGGAGAAGGCCTCGGCTGGGGTGTGGAAGTCCAGGCACTGTCTTGGGGTGTGGTTGTAGGCCTGCGCGACGGCGATGATGCGGGCTGGCGAGACGTCGTCGAGGTTGGTTTTCCGGGGCAGGAAGCGGCGGATGCGGCCGATGGCGTTCTCGACGCCGCCCTTCTGCCAGGGGGCGTGGGGATCGCAGAAGTAGGTGGCCAAGCCGAGGCTGTGGTGCTCGGCGAACTCTGTGCCGTTGTCGAAGGTCACTGACTGTTTGAGGCGCTTGGGCAGCGCTTCGAGCAGGCCGCCGAGGGTCTTGGCGGTGGGCTTGGCCTTGCGGGTGGCGGTCTTGACGAGGGCGGTGAGGCGCGTGGTCCGCTCGTGCAGGACGAGCACCGACTGGCCGTAGGTTGAGAACAGCATGAAGTCGGCTTCCCAATGGCCAGGCTGGTCGCGCGTCAGAGCTTCGGCTGGCCGCTCGGCGAGCCCAACCCGTTGCTGGATAAAGCTTGCCGGGGAGCCGCCCTTGTGGCCGCGCCGCCCGCGCCTGGCCTTGGCGCGCGGCAGATAGAAGCGCCAGGCGCCGTCGTTGGTACGCTTCAGCTGGGCGTAGATGAAGCGGTAGATGGTCTCGCAGCCGATGACGGGCCGGCCCTCCTCGAGCCTCAGCCGGCCCGAGACCTGCTCGGGCGACCAGCCCCTGCGGAGGCCCGTCAGCACCTGCTCGCGCAGGGCCTCATCACGCTCAAGCCGCGCCCCGGACCAGCGCCGGGCCGCCGTCTGAGCGTGGGCGTAGGTCGGCTTGTAGGCGCCCGCGCGCGGGCCAGATCCGGTGTTGCGCTTCAGCTCCCGCGAGATGCTCGACGGCTGGCGATCCAGAGCTGCAGCGATCTGCCGGATCGACGACCCCGAGCCACGTAGCCGGGCAATCTCGCACCGCTCATCAAGACTGAGCTGCTCGTAGAGCCGTCCCATGACAACACCTCCGCCAATGCAGGGTGTTGCACTTCGTTTGAGAACTCAGG
>NZ_JAOTJD010000097.1:0-1015 GCF_042714595.1 Phenylobacterium ferrooxidans
TAGAGCGGGACTCGATTAGACGGAACCGTATCCGGAGTTGTGCAGGTAGTTGGCGCACTCGTGGGGTTGGAAGAGGTTGAGGAGTTGGCCGGCCTTGCGCCAGGTGTCCTCGACGGTGCGGGGCTGGGCCTTGCGCATCATGTGCTTGAGCTTGGCGAAGACCTGTTCGATCGGGTTGAGGTCGGGACTGTAGGGCGGCAGGAAGAGCAGATGGGCGCCCTTGGCCCTAACGGCGGCGCGGGCTGCCTTGCCCTTGTGGCTGCCGAGGTTGTCGAGGACCACCACGTCGCCCGGCGAGAGGGTCGGCGCCAGGACCTCGGCGATGTAGAGGCCGAAGAGCTGGCCGTTGATCGGGCCGTCGATCACCCAGGGCGCGTCGATGCGGTCGTGGCGCAGGGCGGCGATGAAGGTCTGGGTCTTCCAGTGTCCGAAGGGCGCATAGGCCTTCAGACGCCGTCCCCTCGGTCCCCAGCCACGCAGGGGCGCCATGTTGGTCTTCACCCAGGTCTCATCGAGGAACACCAGTCGCTCAAGGGCGATGCGGCCCTGGTAGGCCTTCCAGCGCGCCCGCTTGCGCGCCACGTCAGGCCGCGTCTGCTCCTCGGGCAGCAGGGTTTTTTTTGAAGCTCAGTCCCTCAGCGTGAACGAACACCCACACCGCCCGTGGATGGGTCTTGATCCCGCGCTCGGCCAGCTCCGCCGCCAGGCCCCGCAGCGTGAACGGCCCCGAGCCGATCCGCGCGCGAAGCCACTCGGCGCAGTCTCCCGACAGCGTTCGAGGCTTGTAGCCGCCGACTTGGGCCGGCGCCAACGAACCGGTCTCACGCTCGCGCTTGGTCCATTTGGAGACGCAGGAGGGCGCGATCCGCAGCGCCGCCGCGATCTCGCGGTTCGTCTCACCCGCCGCCTTGCGCGCCATCGCCCGCTCGCGAAGGTCCATAGAATACGGAGCCGTCATCAGCGCTGACCTCCTCCAGCAGAGAGGATGAATCAGATCAGCCCTGATTTGGGAATC
>NZ_JAOTJD010000098.1:0-652 GCF_042714595.1 Phenylobacterium ferrooxidans
TGATGACCTTGGCGGCCGACGAGTTCATCCGCCGCTTCCTGCTGCACACCCTGCCGGACGGCTTCCATCGCATCCGTCACTATGGCTTCCTCGCCAACGGCCACCGGGTCGCCAAACTCGCGATCTGTCGCCGGTTGCTCACGACGCCACCGCCCGCGCCGCTCGTCCCACCGGCCGACTATCGCGAGCGCTATCGCCGGCTCACCGGCCGCTCCTTGGAAATCTGCCCGTGCTGCGGCGGCCTAATGAAGCCGCTCGGCGCTCGGCGTCCGGCCCGCTGCGCATGGCCAGATACGTCATGACACGTCCGAAGGCCGTCTCCTCCGCCACAATGCCGACCGGAGCCCTCCAGGCTGCCGGCGACACTCCGCGCGCGCTGATCGTCGCTTGCGTCCCGCGGGGCGAGGCTGACTCGCTCCACGCGATCTCTCGACATCCTCGCAGACCAAAATCTCGGACGGGCCCGGGGTCTACAGACGGTCCGTCTCGCCTCCCGCCGCACCCCGCGGCCATCTTGGACCGGCCGCCGAGCCCCCAATCCCCATAGCCAGACCGCCATCCCGCGGTTCAGCTCAATCCGGCTTCAATGTGGTCGCGACCGCGCCACGCCCCCTCCAACCGCGTCCGCGACCACACAGAACCCTCCAGATTC
>NZ_JAOTJD010000099.1:0-634 GCF_042714595.1 Phenylobacterium ferrooxidans
GGGCGGGGCGTTGGGCGTCGGACGCCCGGCGCCAGGACGCGCGCCGCCGGGGCGGGCGCCGTCGCGAGGCGCGGCCGGACGCGGCGCGAGGGCCGAATAGCGGACGGTGTCGCCGCCGGCCGCAGGCGGGGCGGCCGGACGCGGGTTGCGGTCACCAGCAGGACGGTCGCCGCCGGGACGGGCGCCGGCCGCGGGACGGTCGGCCTGCGGGCGATCCTGGCCCGGACGCGGCGCGCGCTGGCCGAAATTGGTGTTCTCAAACCGGCCCGGCGCCCGCTCGGGACGATAGGTGGTGGTCGAGGGCCGGTCGTCGCGGCGCTCGC
Source organism: Phenylobacterium ferrooxidans (assembly GCF_042714595.1). Classification (NCBI taxonomy): domain Bacteria; kingdom Pseudomonadati; phylum Pseudomonadota; class Alphaproteobacteria; order Caulobacterales; family Caulobacteraceae; genus Phenylobacterium; species Phenylobacterium ferrooxidans. The sequence goes on from NZ_JAOTJD010000099.1 coordinate 324, forward strand.
GGGACGGCTCGTAGGTTCGGGTCTGGCCAGGCTGGGCCGGAGCGGCAGGCGAGGCCGGGCGCGGCGGCGGGGCGGCCGCCACCGGCTGCTACGGCGCCGGAGCGGGAGGCGCAGGGGTCGGAGCCACGGGCGGGGCAGGCGCGGCGGCCACGGGGGCGGGCGTCGGAGCCGGAGGCGGGACGGGGGCGGCCGGAGCTTCAGCGACCGGGGCCGGAACCGGAGCCGGGGCGGCGACAACAGGAGCCGGCGGCGCGGCTTCCACCGGCTTGGGCGCGGCGGCCTGGGCGGCGGCGGCGCGGGCGGCGGCCTCG
>NZ_JAOTJD010000009.1:0-105032 GCF_042714595.1 Phenylobacterium ferrooxidans
CCAACGCCCCGCCCGCCACGCCTGAGGTTCAGCGCGCCACCCGCCAGGCCCCGCGGCCCGGCGGCGGCGACACCATCGCCCGTCGTGACGATGAAGAGGATACGCGCCGCAAGGCCAATGCGGCCCCCACCAAGGCGATCTCCCGCGTCAAGGGCGCCCAGCAGCGCCGCGAGGGCCGTCTCACCATCCAGGCCGTGGCCGGGGATGACGAGAGCGCCGTCGAACGCATGCGCTCCCTGGCCTCGGTTCGCCGGGCCCGTGAGCGTGAACGCGAGAAGCGCAAGGGCGGCGGCCAGGAAGCGGCCCGCGCCGCGCGCGAAGTCATCATTCCCGACGTCATCACCGTGGCGGAACTCGCCAACCGCATGGCGACCCGCGGCGTGGAGATCATCAAGTTCCTGATGCGTCAGGGCGTGATGCTGAAGATCAACGACGTCATCGACAACGACACCGCCGAGCTGGTGGCCACCGAGTTCGGCCACACCGTTCGCCGCGTGTCCGAAGCCGACGTCGAAGAAGGCTTCATCGGCGACGAGGATCTCGACGATCATCTCGTGTCGCGACCCCCGGTGGTGGCTGTCATGGGTCACGTCGACCACGGGAAGACCTCCCTGCTCGACGCCCTGCGCTCGGCCGACGTAGCCAAGGGCGAACACGGCGGCATCACCCAGCATATCGGCGCCTATCAGGTGCGCCTGGAAAGCGGCCAAGCGGTCACCTTCCTGGACACCCCCGGCCACGCCGCCTTCTCGGCGATGCGGGCCCGCGGCGCCGACGTCACCGACATCGTCATCCTGGTGGTGGCGGCCGACGACGGCGTCATGCCCCAGACCATCGAGGCCATCCATCACGCCCGGGCGTCCGGCGCGCCGATCATCGTGGCCATCAACAAGATCGACAAGCCCGGCGCCGACCCGCAACGGGTGATCAACGAGCTTCTGCAGCACGAGATCGTCGTGGAAAGCCTGGGCGGCGATACCCAGGCCATCCAGGTCTCGGCGACCCAGAAGCTCGGCCTCGACGACCTGATCGAGGGCATCCTGCTGCAGGCCGAGGTCATGGACCTGAAGGCCAATCCCGACCGCACCGCCGACGGCACGGTCATCGAGGCCAAGCTCGACCGGGGTCGCGGCGCGGTCTCCACCGTGCTGGTCAAGCGCGGCACCCTGAAGCGCGGCGACATCGTCGTGGCAGGCTCCAGCTTCGGCCGGGTTCGCGCCCTCTTCAACGAACGCGACGAGCAGCTTGATGAAGCCGGCCCCTCGGTGCCGGTGGAAATCCTCGGCCTCGACGGCACGCCCTCGCCGGGCGAACCCTTCGCGGTGGTGGAGAACGAGGCCCGCGCCCGCGAGCTGACCGCCTATCGTACCCGCGTGAAGCGTGAAAAGGCCGGTTCGCCGGTCGCCGGCGGCGTCACCATGGCCGACTTCATGGCCAAGCTGCAGGACAAGAAGATCTCCGAGCTGCCGGTCATCATCAAGGCCGACGTGCAAGGGTCCGCCGAGGCCATCGTGTCCTCGCTGGACAAGCTCGGCACCGACGAGGTCCGCGCGCGGATCATCCTGTCGGGCGCCGGCGCCATCAGCGAGAGCGACGTCATGCTGGCCAAGGGGGCGAACTCGCCCATCCTCGGCTTTAACGTCCGCGCCTCCAGCCAGGCCCGCCAGCTCGCCGAGCGTGAGGGCGTGGAGATCCGCTACTATTCGGTGATCTACGACCTGATCGACGACATCAAGGGCGTGCTTTCGGGCATGCTGGCGCCGGAACAGCGCGAAACCTTCCTCGGCAACGCCGAAGTCCTCCAGGTCTTCGACATCACCAAGGTCGGACGCGTCGCCGGTTGCCGCGTCACCGAGGGCACGGTCCGCAAGGGCGCCCGCGTCCGCATCATCCGGGCCGACATCGTGGTCCTCGAACTCGGCACCCTGCAGACGCTCAAGCGCTTCAAGGACGAGGTCAACGAGGTCAACGCCGGCCAGGAGTGCGGGATGTTCTTCCAGGGCTTCCAGGACATCAAGGAAGGCGACACCATCGAGTGCTTCAGCCTCGAAGAGGTCAAGCGCAGCCTCTAGCGGCGCCTGGCCCAGGCCTGAGATTCATCAGAGCCTTCCCGGAAACGGGGAGGCTCTTTTGATGTCCGGCGCCCCGCTCGCGGCGCGGAAGTTCGCGCAGGCCGGCCAATAGCCCCTCGCCAAGGCCATCAAGACACCCCATTTTCCGCCCACCCGTCAGTGGGCCCAAGCGGAGACGACGATGCGCTTCTTTCTGGTGATCGCCCTGGCGATGGGACTTTCGGCCTGCGCCACGGCTCAGCGCCTGGACGCCGCCGGCGACGTTCACGCCCTGCTGGTCTCCATTCGCGACGAGGACCAGGCGGCCTTCGACGCCCATGTCGACCGCGAGGCGCTCAAGCAGGAAATCTCCGCCCGCCTGAGCGCCGAGGCCCGCAGCCCCAAGGTCGACAAGGGCTGGCAGGCCCTGGGCGCCATGCTGGCCCCGGCCCTGGCCGACATCGCCGGCGACGCCCTGGTCCAGCCCCAGGTGTTCCACAAGGTGGCGGAGTCCTACGGCTACAAGCCCGGCCAGCCGCTCCCCAGCCGGGTCGCCATCGCCGGATCGCTCAAGACCATGGACGACGGCCGGGTGTGCGCCACCAAGGCCAAGGGCGGCCCCTGTGTGCTGATCTTCCGCCAGGACAATGGCGTCTGGAAGCTGTCGGGCTTCGAGGGCGAGATTTCCAGCCTGCGCATCAAGTTCTAGCGGGTTAGGCTCCCGCCAAAGGGTGGGGGAACGCCATGGGCTACGAGGCCGCGCTGAGCGACTACGAGAAGTTCGAGTTCGACGACGGTCATCGCAAGCGCGACGTCTACAAGCGTGGCTCGGGGCCCGCGGTCATCATCATCCATGAGATGCCCGGCCTGCACCCGCTGGTGATCAAGTTCGCCGACCGGGTGGCGGCGGCCGGCATGACCGTCTACTGCCCCCATCTGTTTGGTCAGCCGGGCCGGCCGGCCTCCCACCCCCTGGGCGTCTTGACCATGCTGGGCGGCATCTGCATCCGCCGGGAGTTCAATGTCTGGGCCACCGACAAGTCGAGCCCCATCGTCGACTGGCTGCGGGCCCTGGCCCGCAAGGCCCACGCCGACTGCGGCGGCAAGGGGGTGGGCGCGGTGGGCATGTGCTTCACCGGCAACTTCGCCCTGGCCATGATGACCGAGCCCGCCGTGGTGGCGCCGGTCCTGTCCCAGCCGTCCCTGCCGCTGGCCGGCAAGAACCCCAGGCGCGGGGCGGGGATCGGCGTCTCGACCAAGGAGATCGCCTGCGCCCGGCAGCGGTTCGAGGATGAGGATCTGTCGATGATCGGCCTGCGCTTCACCAGCGACGCCTTCGTCCCCGACGCGCGGTTCGAGACCTTGCGCCGGGAGTTCGGCGACCGCTTCGAGGCCATCGAGCTGTCGGACGAGGACGCCGCCCCGGCCCAGATGGCGCCCCACTCGGTTCTGACCCTGCACCTGAAGGAGGACGGCCCCACCAAGGCCGCCGAACAGCGGGTGATCGCCTTCTTCAAGGACCGGACCGGGGCCTAGGGGTGGACTTGAGCCCGCGGGACCACTAGAAGCGCCGGCTTCCCTGAGCCCCACGTCCGATCCGTGGGCCAGGCCCTAGAAGGTAGAGCCATGAAACGTCCCGGAAAGCCCGCCGGCCCGAGCCAGCGCCAACTGCGCGCCGGCGAACTCACCCGACATGCCCTGGTGGAGGTGATGCGCGAGCACGAGATCCAGGACCCGGACCTGGCCGGCGTGCCCATCACGGTCACCCAGGTGCGGATGAGCCCGGACCTGCGCCACGCCGTCTGCTTCGTCGAGCCCCTGGGGGGCCAGAAGTACTCGGTGGTGGTGGACGCGCTGAACCGCCACGCCAAGTTCCTGCGTGGCTGCCTGGGCCGCGCCATCGAGATGAAGTTCACGCCCGACCTGAAGTTCGTCCACGACGAGACCTTCAACGAGGCCAGCCGTATCAACGCGCTGTTTGATGATCCCAAGGTCGCCCAGGACCTCGCCGCCGACCCCTCCGACCAGGACTGATTTTCCAACATGGCGCGACGCAAGAAGGGCGATCCGGTCTCGGGCTGGATCTGCCTCGACAAGCCCTATGACCTGACCTCCACCAGCGCGGTCGGCCGTGTGCGCAGGCTGTTCAACGCCCAGAAGGCGGGCCACGCCGGCACCCTGGACCCCCTGGCCACCGGCATCCTGCCCATCGCTCTGGGGGAAGCCACCAAGACCGTCCCCTTCCTGATGGACGCCGACAAGACCTACCGCTTCATCATCGAGTGGGGCCGCACCACCGCCAGCTTTGACCGCGAGGGCGTGACCACGGCCACCTCCGACGTGCGGCCTACCGTGGCGCAGGTGGAAGAGAAGCTTCCGGCCTTCGTGGGCGAGATCTCCCAGGTCCCGCCGATCTTCTCGGCCATCAAGGTGGACGGCGAGCGGGCCTATGACCTGGCCCGCGCCGGCCATGAGGTGGAGCTTGCGGCCCGCATCGTCACCATCCATTCCGCCCGCGTGGTGGAGGCCCCTGATCCCGACCATGTCGAGATCGAGGTCAGCTGCGGCAAGGGCACCTATGTGCGCGCCATCGTGCGGGATCTGGCGGAAATGCTGGGGGCCTGCGCCCATGTCAGCGCGCTCCGCCGCACCCGGGTCGGGGCCTTCTCCGAAGACCGGGCGATAACACTGGAATTGCTTGAGGATTTGGGGCATAAGCCCGGCCATCTGGACGCATTGCTTCCGGTCGAGACCGCCCTGGACGACATCCCGGAGCTGGCCGTGACCGCCGAAGACGCTTTCAGACTTAAGCAGGGACGGCCCATCGTTCTCGTTCCCCGACAGGTTGAAGCCCTGAAAGCCCAGCTCACCCTGGGTTCTCGAACCGTTTCAGTGCTGTCGGAGGGGATGATGGTGGCGCTCTGCGAGATGCGCGCAGGCAAGCTCGAGCCATCGCGAGTCTTTCATCTGACCAAGAGCGGAGACTAACCGATGTCGATTACGATTGAACGTAAGGCCGAGCTTATCAAGACCCACGGCCGCTCCGAAGCGGACACGGGTGGCGCTGAAGTGCAGGTCTCGATCCTCACGGAGCGGATCGCGAACCTGACCGAGCACTTCAAGGCTCACAAGAAAGACAACCACTCGCGCCGGGGCCTTCTGAAGATGGTTTCCCAGCGCCGCCGACTTCTCGACCACCTGAAGAGCACCGACACCGGTCGCTATCAGGCCATCATCGAGAAGCTGGGTCTGCGCCGCTAGGACACCAAGTCCAGCCCCCGCGAAAGCGGGGGCTTTGCGTATCAGGCTCCATGATTTCCCGCTTCCTCCGCGACAGGCCGGAGGATCAAAAGCGGTCCGGGCCGCCCCTTTCGGTGGGCGCCCAAACACGCCGAGGGTTCCACAGTGATCCTCACCCCCGCCTGTTTGACTGGAGAGGATCTCGGGAACCCCCCGCCCTGTCCGCCCCCGCCGGGAATGCGCCCGCGGGATGAGAAAGAAGCAAAATGTTCGATATCAAACGCAAGACCATCGAGTGGGGCGGCAAGACGCTGACCCTGGAAACCGGCCGCATGGCCCGCCAGGCCGACGGCGCCGTTCTCGCCACCTACGGTGAGACCATGGTGTTGGCCACCGCGGTCTACGCCAAGAGCGCCAAGCCGGGTCAGGACTTCTTCCCGCTGACCGTGAACTACCAGGAGAAGTTCTACGCCGCGGGCAAGATCCCCGGCTCCTTCCCCCGCCGCGAGGGCGCGCCCAGCCAAAAGGAAACCCTCACCAGCCGCCTGATCGACCGTCCGATCCGCCCGCTGTTCGTCAAGGGCTTCAAGAATGAAGTCCAGGTGGTCTGCACCGTGCTGGCCCACGACCTGGAAAACGATCCCGACGTCGTCGCCCTGGTGGCCGCCTCGGCCGCCCTGGTGATCTCCGGCGCGCCCTTCATGGGTCCGATCGGCGCGGCCCGCGTGGGCTACGTCAACGGCGAATACATCCTGAACCCGACTCTCGACGAGATGAAGGAATCGGCGATGGACCTCGTGGTCGCCTCGACCAACGAAGCCGTCATGATGGTTGAGTCCGAGATCCAGGAGCTCAGCGAAGACGAAGTGCTGAAGGGCGTCATGTTCGCCCACGCCGGCATCCAGCCGGTGATCGACGCGATCATCGAACTGGCCGAGCACTCCGCCAAGGAGCCCTTCGACTTCACCCCCGACGACACCGACGCCATCAAGGCCGAAGTGAAGAAGCTGATCGGCAAGGACCTGGCAGCCGCCTACAAGATCGTGGCCAAGGGCGAACGCCAGGACGCGGTCGGCAAGGCCAAGGCCAAGGCGACGGAAAAGTTCGGCAAGTCCGACACCAACCCCGCCGGCATGGGCCCCGACAAGCTCGGCGGCGTGTTCAAGGAACTCGAAGCCGACGTCGTGCGTCGCAACATCCTCGACACCGGCATCCGCATCGACGGCCGCACCGTCGACAAGGTCCGCCAGATCGTCTCGGAAGTGGGCGTCCTGCCCCGCGCCCACGGTTCGGCCCTGTTCACCCGTGGTGAAACCCAGGCCCTGGTCGTGGCTACCCTGGGCACCGGCGACGACGAGCAGCTGATCGACGCCCTGGAAGGCAAGTACTACGAGAAGTTCATGCTGCACTACAATTTCCCCCCCTTCTCGGTGGGTGAAACTGGCCGCATGGGCGCTCCCGGACGCCGCGAAGTCGGCCACGGCAAGCTCGCCTGGCGCGCCATCCGGCCGATGCTGCCCAAGCAGGAAGACTTCCCCTACACCATCCGCCTGGTCTCCGAGATCACCGAGTCCAACGGCTCGTCCTCGATGGCCTCGGTCTGCGGCTCCTCGCTGGCCCTGATGGATGCGGGTGTGCCCCTGAAGAAGCCGGTCTCCGGCATCGCCATGGGCCTGATCCTGGAATCGGACGGCTTCGCGGTCCTGTCGGACATCCTGGGTGACGAAGACCACCTGGGCGACATGGACTTCAAGGTCGCCGGCACCGAGGACGGCATCACCTCCCTGCAGATGGACATCAAGATCGCCGGCATCACCGAGGCGATCATGAAGCAGGCGCTGGAACAGGCGAAGGGTGGCCGCAAGCACATCCTCGCCGAGATGGCCAAGGCCATGGAAGCCCCGCGTCAGGAACTCGGCGAGTTCGCCCCGAAGATCGAGACCATGAAGGTCCCGGTCGACAAGATCCGTGAAGTCATCGGGTCGGGCGGCAAGGTCATCCGCGAAATCGTGGAAAAGACCGGCGCCAAGGTGGACATCGAGGACGACGGCACCATCAAGGTGTCGGCCTCCGACCAGTCCAAGATCGACGCCGCCAAGGAATGGATCCGCTCCATCGCCTCCGAGCCCGAGCTGAACGCCATCTACACCGGCAAGGTCGTGAAGATCGTCGACTTCGGCGCCTTCGTGAACTTCTTCGGCGCCAAGGACGGCCTGGTGCACGTCAGCCAGATCTCCAGCGACCGCGTCGCCAAGGTCTCCGACGTCCTGACCGAGGGCCAGACCGTGAAGGTCAAGCTCCTGGGCTTCGACGATCGCGGCAAGACCCGTCTGTCCATGAAGGTCGTCGACCAGGAAACCGGCGAAGACCTCTCGGCCAAGCAGGGCGAAGACGCGTAAGCGCCTAAGTCTCTGAGACATCGAAGGGGCGGCCGCAGCGATGCGGCCGCCCTTTTTGTTTGATGAAGATGCTCCCCTTCTGGGGGAGCTGGCGCGAAAGCGCCTGAGGGGGACTTTGACTCTTGTTTGCGGGCGGTAGGCGTCGACTACGTCGATCCCCCTCCGGCTCGTGGCTGCGCCACGATCCACCTCCCCCACATCGGCGCGACGCGCCTGGGGGAGGACCTGCAAAGCGAAAGGCCCGCTTGGGGTGGCGGGCCTTCGTTTCAGTCTCGAACTTGAAGACGGAAGCCTAGCTTCGCAGCTTGCGCAGCAGGGTGTCGAGATCGCGCGCCAACACGGGATCGTCCGCCTTCAGGGCCTCGATGCGGCGCACGGCGTGCAGGACGGTGGTGTGGTCGCGGCCACCGAACCGCCGTCCGATGTCGGGCAGGGAGCGGGTGGTGATCTGCTTGGCGATCCACATGGCCGCCTGGCGCGGGCGGGCCACAGCGCGGGCGCGGCGCTCGGAGATCATGTCGGCCTGCTTGAGGCCGTAGTGCTCGGCCACGGCCTTCTGGATCTGGTCCACCGTCACCCGTTTCTCGGTGCAGGAGAGGTTGGGGCGCAGGATGGCCTGGGCCTCGTCGAGGGACAGGCGGGCGACCTCGCCGCCCACCCGGGCCACCAGGGTGTTCAAGGCCCCCTCCAGCTCGCGCACGCTGTCGGTGAAGCGGTCGGCGAGGAATTCCAGCACCTCGGCCTTGGCCGAGGGGACAAAGCGGCCCTGGCCGGCCAGGGTGGCCAGCTTCCGTTCCAGTATGCCCAGACGCAGGGTGCGGTCGGCGGGCTCGATACCGCAGACCAGGCCGGCCTGCAGATGGCTGCGCAGGCGCGGCTCCATTTCCGACAGCTCGGCCGGCGAACGGTCGGCGGTCATCACCACCCGGCGGCCGTCCTCGATGAGCGCCATCAGGGTGTGGAACAGCTCCTCCTGGGTGGAGGTCTTGCCGGCCACGAACTGCACGTCGTCGATCAGCAGCAGGTCGGCGTTGCGCAGCTCCTCCTTGAAGGCCGCGGTCTGGCGGTCCTGCACGGCCTTGACGAAGGTGGAGGTGAAGCGCTCGGCGGTCAGATAGACCACGCGCTTGCCCGGAGCCGTCCGCATGGCCTCCCAGGCCATGGCGTTCAGCAGGTGGGTCTTCCCGAAGCCGTAGGGGCCGTGGAAGAGCACGGGATTGAAGTGGCCGTCGGCCCAGGAGGCGACCCGGCGAGCGACCGCGAAGGCGAACTCGTTGGCGGGGCCGGCGACGAAGGTGTCGAAGGAGAAGCGCTCCTGCAGGCCCTGCTGACGCGCCGCCCGGGGGGCGGTCAGGTCGACCTCGATTTCGATGACATTGCCGGTGACACCGGTTTCCGCACGCGCGACGGCGACAGCCGCCACGGGGGACGCAACCGTGACCATGGGCGAGGCCGGAGCGGCCTGGTCGAATTCCATGCGGGACTTCAGGTCCAGGGCGCGGCCCATCGGATCGTTCTGCGCCCACAGTTCGCCGATACGGCGCCAGGCATGGCGGCGAATCCAGTCCCGCGCCACGCCGGTGGCGGCCACCAGGCACACATCCTCACCGCGCTCGCGCAGGGCGGCCTGGCCGAGCCAGGAGCCAAAGGTGGCTTCACCCAGCTCGCGCTTCAGCGCCACGCAAGTCTTCGTCCAGACGGCGCCAGCCGTCGCCTCGGCCATCTCGCCCGCAATGCCCCCGGTCGTCATCGTCATCACCAACCATCACCTGCCCGCCCGGTCTGAGGCCCCGCGCCTTACCGGATCTTTGTTCAACAAACACAAGTTCTTAGCCGGCGAGAAGGTAGACTCCTCCCGCCGCTGATTTTCATCCGAGATGGGATGGAAGAACGCGCTTAAGACCTGAACACTAGTCAGGGAGCCGGGGGGGTCAACGCAGATTCTTCGCAGCTCAAGTCGATATTTTCGTTGACTCAAATCGACCCCTCGCGCGGCAAGGGAATCTCGATTTCGACCTTCCGTTAACTGAGAACATTCGTCGCAGGGGCGTGAGCGAAATGCTGCACCGCACGAAAACACCCGCCGGTCTTTCGACCAGCGGGTGTGTTAGAATAGTGAATTATTTCAGCTAGATAGCTGCCGGGCTATATGCCCGGCGCCGCGACCTTAGGCAGCGGCCATCTTCTTGAGCTGAGCGGCCAGGCGGGACACTTTCCGCGAACCGGTGTTCTTGTGCACGACACCCTTGGTGACGGCGCGCATCAGCTCCGACTGGGCCTCGACGAAGGCGGCCTTGGCGGCGGCCGCGTCGCCCGAGGTCAGGGCCTCTTCAAACTTGCGCAGATAGGTCCGCACGCGCGAGCGGCGGGCCTTGTTGACTTCGGTGCGGCGTTCGATCTTGCGAACGGCCTTCTTGGCGCCAGGCGTATTGGCCATGCTTCAGCTCTCAAAACGGCTCGCGCCCGAACCTGCGCTCGGGCGGGTAAATTGGAGGCGCGGATATACGGGAAGGTTCCTTGCGGGTCAATGCGGCTCGGACGCTATTCCGCAGCTTGCGTGAATCGCCGCCAGGCCGGGTGCGCGCCCACCAGGTCGGCCATCTGCTGATAGCCGGCCGCGCCCGGATGGGCGCCGTCCCAGGCTGCGGCCTCGGCCTGCCACAGGCCGCCGGCCATCAGGGGCTGGAAGACGTCGATGAAGGGGACCTGCAGCCGGGCGCACAGGGCCAGCAGGGCGGCGTTGAGGGCCTCGGCGCGGGCGCAGACCCCAGGATCGACCACCGGGGGCGGCCCGACCATCAGCACCGGCGCCAGGGCGCGTGCCGCAGTCAGCATGGCGCGCGCGTTCTTCAGGGTCTGGGCGACAGCCACCCTGGGGGCCCCGTCCACCAGATGGCTGTCGTTACATCCGAAGGAGAAGACAATCCGCATGGGTTCATAGTCCACCAGCCGCAGCCGCGCCTCGGCCTCCCAGCGCGCCAGGAGCTGGTCGGAGGCCTCGCGCCGGATGCCCATATTATAGAGGCTGATCTCGCGGCGGCCGGCGATCGCCCGCCCCACCCAACCCAGATGGTCGGGATCCCCCGCCCCGACCACGAAGCTCTCTCCGAAGGCGATCAGCCGCATCTCAACACCGCTCATCCCGGCGCAGGCCGGGACCCAGAGTCATCACCGAGCCTCCAGAACCAGACCCGTTCGTGCCGTTCGTGTGGTTCGTGGTTCCAAATCTCATGACGGTGCGGCCCTGCAGGCCCCTCAAAGGGTCCACGAACCACACGAACCCCACGAACAAGGTGGGCCTACGACCCTTTGAAGGTGGGCTTCCGCTTTTCGACGAAGGCGGCCATGCCCTCCTTCTGGTCGTCGAAGGCGAAGAGCGAGTGGAACAGGCGCCGCTCCAGGGCCACACCGGTGGAGAGCGTGGTCTCATAGGCCGCCTCCACCAGTTCCTTGTTCATCATCACCGCCAGGGGCGACTGGCCGGCGATCTTGGCGGCGGCCGCCATGGCCTCCTCGATCAGCTTGTCGGGGGCCACGACGCGGGACACCAGGCCCGAGCGCTCGGCCTCGGCGGCGTCCATCATCCGGGCGGTCAGGATCATGTCCATGGCCTTGGACTTGCCGACGAAGCGGGTCAGGCGCTGGGTGCCGCCGATGCCGGGCGCGACGCCGAGGTTGATCTCGGGCTGGCCGAACTTGGCGGTCTCGGCGGCGATGATGAAGTCGCACAGCATGGCCAGTTCGCAACCGCCGCCCAGGGCATAGCCGCCGACGGCGGCGATGACCGGCTTGCGGAACTGCTCCATGCGCCGCGCGAAGGCGCCGAAGAAGTCAGCCGCGAACATCTGGGCGTAGGTCTTGTCGGCCATCTCCTTGATGTCGGCGCCGGCGGCGAAAGCGCGGTCCGAGCCGGTGAGCACCAGGCAGCGGACGCCGTCGTCGGCCTCGGCGGCGTCCAGGGCGGCGGTCAACTCCGACAGGAGCTGGCTGTTGAGCGCATTCAGCGCCTCGGGCCGGTTCAGCCGGATCAGGGTGACCGCGTCCGTGGTCTCGACGATCAGGGTTTCATAGGCCATGGCCGGCTCCTCATAAGGGTGGAGACCCGATTACGGCCCCTCGACGAAATAGCCAAGCGCCCGCAGCCGGGCCGGGACGCCATCGGCGGTCAGCAGGTGGCCGACGCCCACCACCACCACCGTGCGGCCCTTGCCCTTCAGCCTCTGGTCCAGGACCTGGGTCCAGGCGGCGTTCCGGTCACTTACCAGACGCGCATAGAGCACCGGCGAGGCCGTCTTCAGCGGGGCCAGGGCGTCCTTCTCCAGGGCGGCGGTGTCGGCGGCCATCCAGGCGGCCACCAGCCGGTCATAGGCGTCCGGATCGCGGTCCATCTGCGCCAGGCTGTCCTCCAGGGAGGCCAGCTGGGCCGGAACCGGCGCCTCGTCGAACAGGGCGATCTGCTGGGCGGCGGTCTCGAAGGCCATCCGCTGGGCGCTCGCCGGCGCGGTGGCGTTCACCGACTTCTCCACGCCGGAGTCCGTACTGGCGCCAGCGGCGCGGAACTCAGCCCCGGCCAGGGCCACCTCGGCGAACCAGGGCTCCAGCCGGTCCAGGAAGCCGGGGGCGAGGCCGTACTTCTGGCTGGCCCTGACCAGGGCCTGGGCGCCGGCCGGCGAGAGCAGGGCGCTGAGGGTCTGGTTGTTGGGCAGGACCCCCTTGGACGCCGCCAGTCCGGCGATCTCGGTCTCGGTGGCCTGGCCCATGGGCAGCTCAAACCACAGGTCCTCGGCCTGGGTGAGCGCCTGGTCCAGCCTGGCGGGGCGCCAGTCCAGGCCCGGCGGCAGGACGTGCACTGAGCCGAAGATCAGAACCTCGGAATCGGCGTCGCGCACCACCCAGACCGGCGGCTTGGCCAGGGCGGGGCCGGCGAACAGGAACGCCGTCAGGGCGAGCAGGCCAAGCTTGAACATGTGGGGAATCTAGGGGGGAGGAGGAGCCGGCGCCACCCATCACGTCATCCCGGCCGAAGCGCAGCGGAGAGCCGGGACCCAGGGGCGGCGCGCACCGCCCCTGGGTCCCGGATCGCCTAGCGGCGTCCGGGATGACGGGAAAAGCGCGCTATTTCTGGCAAACGGGGCAGAAGAAGGTCGACCGCCCCGCCTGGACCTGGCGCGCGATGACGCCGGTGCAGCCGTCATTCAGGCAGGGCTGGCCCTCGCGGCCATAGGCGCGGAAGCGGTGCTGGAAATAGCCCAGGGCCCCGTCGGCCGAGGCATAGTCCCGCAGGGTGGAGCCGCCAGCCTCGATCGCCTCCTCCAGGACCTCGCCGATGATGGTGACCAGGGCCGGCAGTTTCTTCGCCGCGATCGCGCCTGCGGGCTTGAAGGGCGAGATCCGCGCCCGGTTCAGCGCCTCGCACACATATATATTGCCCAGGCCCGCCACCACGCGCTGGTCCAGCAGCAGGGTCTTGGGGCCCTGCTTGCGGCCGGCGAAGGCGGCCTTCAGTCCCTGGGCGTTGAAGGCGGGCGACAGCGGTTCGGGGCCGAGACCCGCGAACCAGGGGTGCTCCTCCAGCTTGGCGGTCTCAATGAGCGCCATGTAGCCGAAGCGGCGGGGGTCGTAATAGGTCACCCGGCCACCAGCCTCGGTGTCGAACACCACGTGGGCGTGCTTGGGGTCGGGGTCCTGGGCGTAGACGAACTCGCCGGGGCGGATCGTCCCCTCGGGCCGGGCGATCTCGAAGCGGCCGCTCATCCCTAAGTGCATCACCAGGGTCTCGCCGCGATCCAGCTCCCCCATCAGATATTTCGCCCGTCGCTCCAGGCGCTGGATCGTCGCCCCGGTCAGGCGCTGGACGAAGCCCTCGGGGAAGGGGAAGCGCAGGTCGGCGCGGCGGGCCTCCACGCGGGAGAGCCTCTGGCCCTCCAGCACGGGCGCCAGTCCGCGGCGGACGGTCTCGACCTCGGGAAGTTCAGGCATGACCGTGAAGTGGCATGGGTCGGGCGCGCGCTCAAGGCGGTGGCCGCGAGGCTGGCGCGGGCCGGGCTTGCGGTCTAAGACCCAGGACCATGACAGGACCTGCCGCCACCTTCGGTTTCCGCGACGTGGACCCCGCCGAGAAGCCGCGCCTGGTGCGCGGGGTCTTCGACAAGGTCGCCGGCCGCTACGACCTGATGAACGACCTGATGAGCGCCGGCGTGCACCGGCTCTGGAAGGACGCCACCGCCGCGCGCCTGAACCCGCAGCCGGGCGAGGTGATCATCGACTGCGCCGGGGGCACCGGCGACATGGCCCGGCGCTTCGCCAAGATGGCGCGGGCCGCCCAGCTGCGCCGGGGCGGGGATGACGCGGCCATCCACATCATCGACTACAACGCCGAGATGATCGCCGCCGGCCGCGAACGGGGCGGAGAGCCAGAGATCACCTGGAGCGTCGGCGACGCCCAGCGCCTGCCGCTGCGCGACGCCAGCGCCAACGCCTATGTCATCTCGTTCGGCATCCGCAATGTCACCGACATCTCAAAGGCCCTGGCCGAGGCGCGACGGGTGCTGAAGCCCGGCGGCCGGTTCCTGTGCCTGGAGTTCTCGCAGCCGGCCACCGAGGCTTTGCGCCGCGCCTACGACGCCTACTCTTTCAAGGTGATCCCGGCCATTGGCGAGCTGGTCGCGAAGGACCGCGCTTCCTACCAGTACCTCGTGGAGAGCATCCGCCGCTTCCCCGACCAGAAGAGCTTCGTGGACCTCATCACCAGGGCGGGCTTCAGCCGGGCCGGCTACACCAACTTCACCGGCGGGGTCGCGGCCCTGCACCACGGTTGGGCTGTCTGATCGGTGGGAACCCTGACGGCCACTTGTCGGCTAATGTCGGCCGGTCTCCTGCTCGCGCGCAACGACGCCTTGCTGCCACGTGAACTGGACGCCCTCTATCCGCCGGGCTTGAAATTCCTCGCAAATCTGTCGCGCATCGCCGCCGGACCGTCCTCCCGTGTCGGCCGCCCGGGCGAACGGCTCGCCAGATCCCTGGAACGGCTGGGCCCGGTGGCCATCAAACTGGGTCAACTTCTCTCCACGAGGGCCGACATCTTCGGCGAGACCTTCGCCCTCGACCTCGCCCGGCTGAAGGACAAGCTCGATCCCTTCCCCACCGACCAGGCCCGCCGCGAGGTGGAGCTGACCCTGGGGCGGCGGCTCGACAGCCTCTATGCCAGCTTCGAACCGCCGGTGGCCGCCGCCTCCCTGGCCCAGGCCCATCCGGCCACCCTGCTGGATGGCCGCAAGGTCGCCGTGAAGGTGCTGCGTCCCGGCATCGCCCTGCGCGTCGCCCAGGATGCTGAGGTCATGGCGCTCGCCGGCCGGCTGGTGGAGCGCTGGAGCTCGGCCGCCCGGCGGCTGGAGCCCCGGGCCCTGGCCGCCACCGTCGTCCGCGCCACCGAGCTGGAGCTGGATCTGCGCCTCGAGGCCGCCGGGGCCGACGAGCTCGCGGGCGTCATGGCCCGCGACGGCTACATGTCGACCCCGAGGATCGTCTGGGAGGGGGTCGGCAAGCGCGTCCTCACCCAGGAATGGGCGCCGGGCGTAGCGCTTTCCGACGAGGCGGCCCTGACCCTGCCCGGCCTCGATCGGCAGGCCCTGGCCGACAACCTGATCCGCGCCTTCCTGGCCCAGGCCCTGGACCACGGGGTGTTTCACGCCGACCTGCACGAGGGGAACCTGTTCGTCGCCGCGCCGGACAAGGTCACCGCCGTCGACTTCGGGATCATCGGAAGGCTGGGGGCGCCGGAACGGCGCTACCTGGCCGAGATCCTCTGGGGCTTCCTGGAGAAGGACTACGACCGGGTGGCCCAGGTCCATTTCGAGGCGGGCTATGTCCCGGCCGGCCACAGCCCCGCGGCCTTCGCCCAGGCCCTGCGGGCGGTGGGCGAGCAGGTGTTCGGCCGCCCGGCCAACGAGATCTCCATGAGCCGGGTGCTGATCCAGCTCTTTGAGATCACCGCGCTGTTCGACATGAAGCTGCGCCCCGAGCTGGTGCTGCTGCAGAAGACCATGATGACCGTAGAGGGGGTGGCGCGCCGGATCTGCCCCGAGCATGACATCTGGGCCGCCGCCGATCCCGTCGTGCGGCGCTGGATGCTGCGGGAGCTGTCGCCGGCGGCCAAGGCCAAGCGGTTAGCCGAGGAGGGGCTATCGGCCCTGCGCAACCTCGCGCGCCTGCTGGAAAACCCGCCGCAGCCCGCCGTGGCGGTGGTGGAGGTCGAGGAGACCCACCCGGCCCGCTGGTTCGCCTTTGGCGCGGTGACCGCGGCGGCGGTCTTCCTGCTGGCGGTCTGGCTCCGCTAGAGCCCTTTCCGATCTGATTAAGCAGTCAGTAAAAAGGGCTCTAATTCAAAAAGTTAGAGCATTTTTCGATCCGATAACCGTTTCACACTTATCGGAAAATGCTCTAGGGCAGCCGGGATCTAGCTTCCCATTCCGCGGGAGTCAGCTCCTCGACGCCGCCCTCTCCGAACATGCTGATGCGTCCGGGGCGGAAGAGCGCGGTCTTGCCGATGCTGGGCATCTCGGCCACCTCCACCCGCGCCCGTTCCCCCGCCGTCAGGTAGAGCAGGTCGCCAAGCCCCGTATTGCGGAAGCCGTGCACCACCCCATCGGTGGGGAAGCCCACGAAGTCGCCGGGGCCCACCGCGTGGGCCACCCCGTCGAGGGTCACCTCGCCCTCGCCCTCCAGGACAAAGATGAACTCCTCCTCCAAGGCGTGGCTGTGGGCGATGAAGCTCTCCTTGCCCGGCGGCAGGCGGATGAGGTTGGTGAGCACCCGCTTCATGCCGGTCTGGTCCCCCAGCGGAACCAGCTTCATTTCCGAGGCCGGATTGAACGGATGGCGGCCAGATGGCCGGGACGACCAGTCCAGGTCGCGGGTGCGGATGATGCGCCTATCCATCGTCGCTGTTGCGCCGATCGGAGCGGGCGGTCTCGCGCCGGGCCTCGCGGGCCTTCTGTTCATCCCAATAGGCGGCGCCCTCGTCGGGCTTGAACATGGTGCGCGGGGCGCCGTCCTTGTTGGCCACGGCGAAGACATTGCCCTTGGGGTCGTAGAACAGGGTGTCCCCGTTCGACCGCTTCACGGTTTGGGTTCCGGCTGGCGGATGGTCGACGAAGGCGTGGGCCTTCTTCACGAAGGCGTCGAGGTCTCTAGCGCCGAAGTCCTCGCCGTTGCGCTCGAAGCTCTTGGCGGCGTTCTCCTGGGCGGTGCCCTGGCGGCTGGCGGACCACATGGGCTTGCCGTCCACCTGGGGCACGGCCTCGTCGCGACGCTCGGCGCGGACGTTCGTGCTCGCTTCGCGCCCATTGTCAGAGGCGGAGGCCGCCGGCGTCGAGGATTCGGAGGCCTTGCTCGCCACCGCCGAGGGGCGCTCGCAGGCGGCCAGCAAAACCAGCGCGGCGCCCGCGCAGACCCAAAGTTTGAACCCAGCCATCGTGTTCTCTCCCTGCACGGCCAAGTGAAGCTGGAACAAATTAAGAACAACTTCGCGGGTTTGTCCAGTCGGTCTGTTTGGCCTATGACCGGGGACCATCACCTGGGGGGCGCGAAGCCTTGTCGGAAAAGCGAATTCTCCTGATCGTGGGCGGCGGGATCGCGGCCTACAAGTCCCTGGAACTGGTGCGGCTGCTGCGCAAGGCAGGCGTCGCGGTGCGGCCGATCCTCACGGCCGCCGGCGCCCAGTTCATCACCCCGCTGAGCCTGTCGGCCCTGTGTGAAGACCGCGTCTATTCCGAGCTCTTCTCGTTGGATGACGAGTCGGAGATGGGTCACATCCAGCTCTCCCGCTCCGCCGACCTGGTGGTGGTGGCGCCGGCCACCGCCGACCTGATGGCCAAGGCGGCGGGCGGCCTGGCGAACGACCTGGCCTCCACCACCCTGCTTGCCACCGACAAGCGGGTGCTGATGGCCCCGGCCATGAACGTGCGTATGTGGAACCACCCCGCCACCCAGCGGAACCGGGCGACCCTGGCCGCCGATGGCGTCGCCTTTGTCGGTCCCGACGAGGGGGCCATGGCCTGCGGCGAGTTCGGGCCGGGCCGCCTGGCCGAGCCGCCGGAGATCTTCGCCGCTATCATGAAGGCCCTGGAGGGCCCCGCCGCCAAGCCCCTGGCCGGCAAGCGCGCCATCGTCACGGCCGGCCCCACCGCCGAGCCCATCGATCCGGTCCGAGTGCTCACCAACCGCTCGAGCGGCAAGCAGGGCTTCGCCATCGCCGCCGCCCTGGCCGAACTCGGATGCGACGTCACCCTGGTGGCCGGGCCCGTGGCCGTGCCCACCCCCCTGGGCGTTCGGCGCGTGGATGTTGAGACCGCTCGCGAGATGCTGGCCGCCTGCGAAGCGGCTCTGCCCGCCGATATCGCCGTCTGCGTGGCGGCGGTCTCCGACTGGCGCCCTGAGGTCGAGGCCGGCTCCAAGATGAAGAAGGGCGCGGACGGTCCCCCCGCCCTGAAGCTGGTGGAGAACCCCGACATCCTGGCGACGCTGTCCAACGGCTTCCCCCGTCCCAGGCTGGTGGTGGGCTTCGCCGCTGAGACTGACAATGTCGAGGCCTACGCCCAGGCCAAGCTGGCGAAAAAGGGCTGCGACTGGATCGTCGCCAATGACGTCAGCATCGCCGGCACCATGGGGGGCGACGACAATGCGGTTTCCATCGTCACGCCCCAGGGAATCGAGCGATGGGAGCGGACCGCGAAGTCCGACGTCGCCCGCAAGCTGGCGGCGCGCATGGCCGAGGAGCTGTCTTGAACCTGCCCATCAAGCGCCTGGCGCATAATTTGGAACTGCCCCTGCCGGCCTATGAGACCGTAGACTCCGCCGGCATGGACCTGCGGGCGGCGGTGCCGAAGGACGAACCGCTGGTGATCCGCCCCGGCGACCGCCACGCCGTGCCGACCGGATTGGCCATGGCGATCCCCCGTGGCTTCGAGGGCCAGGTGCGGCCGCGCTCGGGCCTGGCGTTGAAGTCGGGCGTCACCTGCCTGAACACGCCCGGCACCGTGGACTCCGACTATCGCGGCGAGGTGAAGGTCATCCTGATCAACCTCGGCGCAGAAGATTTCACTGTTCGCCGCGGCGACCGCATCGCCCAGATGGTCATCGCGCCGGTGATTCAGGCTTCCGTGGCCGAGGTCAGCGACCTCGACGAGACGGCGCGCGGGACGGGCGGATTCGGGTCGACGGGCGCGACTTAGAAATCCATCGCCGGCGCCACAAAGCCGCGGATGTTCTCGTCGATGGCTTGCGCCACGGCCAGGGTCTTGGCGTCGCCGCCCTGGGGGCCGATCAGCTGGGCGCCGACCGGAAGGCCCGAAGGCGTGTGGCCGGCGGGGACGGTGGTGACCGGCAGGTAGCAGGCGGTCGCCAGGCCGATCCAGTTCAACATGGCGCCATAGGGTATGGTCCGGCCGTCCGAGAGCGACAGCCTGCGGCCGTTGAAGGGCTTGTGATTGTGCGGGAAAGCGGCCACCGGACTGACCGGGGCCAAGATCACGTCGTACTTGGAGAACACGGTCTTGAGCCCGTTGCGCAGGCGGCAGCGGACCTCGTCGGCATCCAGCCACTCGGCGTGGGTGGCGGTATAGGCCCGCACCTGGGCCAGGGCCGAGCGCTCGTCGGCGCCCAGGGTGACGGCCAGCTTGGAGACGCCGCGCATGGCGGCCATCTGCTTGCGCTGGGCCTCGGGCATGTCCGACCCGATGATCGAGCCCAACAGCACCTGGTAGGCGCCCATCAGCTGGTCGGTGGGGACCGGGCTGGAGATGATCTCGATCTCGGCCCCGGCCTCGGCGAGCTGGGTGACGAAGGCCTCCAGAACGGTGCGGACTTCACCGTCCAGGGGGAAGTCGTCCGCCTCGATCCAGACCCCGATCCGGGTCTTGGTGAGATCGGCCGCCGGGGCTCGGGCGGCCACCGGGCCGTTTGCGATCAGGGACAGCAGTAGGCGCAGGTCGCGGACCGAGCGGGCCATCGGGCCGATGACGTTGAGGTCGCGCTCGGCGTGGGCGCCCGGATGGGGCGGGACGTGGCCGATCTGCGAGACCAGGCCCCAGGTGGGCTTGTGGGAGAAGACGCCGCAGAAGCTGGCCGGTACCCGCAGCGAGCCGCCGATGTCGGAGCCGATCTCCAGGGGGGTGATGCCGGCGGCGAGGGCCGCGGCGGCTCCGCCCGACGAGCCGCCGCTGGTGCGCTCGAGGTCCCAGGGGTTGCTGGTGGCGCCGTAGAGGTCGTTGTAGCTCTGCCAGTCCCCGGCCATGACCGGCACATTGGTCTTGCCCCAGATCACCGCCCCGGCCCGCCGCGCCCCGGAGACCGCGTCAGCGTCCTCGCAGATCCGATGGCGAAAGCGGTCCAGGCCCGCCGACGCCGGCATGCCCTGGACGTCCAGGGTGTCTTTCAGGGTCATGGGGAGGCCGGCCAGGGGGCCAAGGGCGCCGTCCTTCACCCGGGTGTCATCGATGGAGCGCGCGCGCTCGAGGGCGTGGGCGAGGTCAGCGTTGACCACGGCGTTGAGGCGCTTGTGCAGCTTTTCATGGCGGCCGAGCGCCAGCTTCAGCAACTCCTCGGAGGAGATGCGCTTGCTCTGCAGGGCGGCGAGCTGGCTCGTGGCGTCCTGGTTGAGCATGTCTCCGGCCATGGGTCTGTCTCTCAAACGGTAAGAAAATTATCGCCTCAACCCTTGAGGACGTCCTGCATGTCATAGGCGCCGGCCGGTTGACCGCCCACCCAGATCGCGGCCTGGACGGCGCCGCGGGCGAACAGGCCGCGGTCGCGGGCCGAATGGCTCAGCGTCAGGATTTCGTCTTCGGCGGCGAAGATCACCGAGTGCTCGCCAATGATGTCGCCGCCGCGCAGGACGGAAAAGCCGATGTCGCCGGGGGTGCGGGGGCCGTTGATCCCGTCGCGGCCCCGGTCGGCCACGTCGTTCAGGTTCACGCCCCGGCCCGCCGCGGCAGCCTCTCCGAGCATCAGGGCGGTGCCCGACGGACTGTCCACCTTGCGCCTGTGGTGAGCCTCGAAGACCTCGATGTCATAGTCGCTGGCCGCCAGAGCCTTGGCGGCCTGGGTCACCAGGCTCATCAGCATGTTGACCCCCAGGGAGAAGTTGCGTGCCCGCACGATGGGGATCACGGCTGCGCAGGCGTCGATAAGGGCGCCGTCCTCATCGGAGATGCCCGTCGCCCCGATCACCAGGGCAGGGCCGCCGCGCTGGGCGCAGTGTTGGGCCAGGGCCACGGAGGCGGCGGGCGTGGTGAAATCGATCACCACGTCACAGGCGGCCAGGGCCTCATCGCGGCTGACCAGGCCCTCGGCCGTGACGTCCGGCCGGTCGAAGCGGGCGGCCAGGACGACATCGTCGCGGCCCTCCACCACGGCGGCGATCGCCTGTCCCATGCGGCCCAGGGCGCCGGCGATGGCGATGCGGATGGGAGCGGTCAGCGGGGTCTCTCCGGGCGATCTACGGAATTGCGTACATCGCTTGTCCCGCGTGGGTGAGGGTTGGGTCAAGAACACTTGCCGTCATCCCGGACGGCCGGCAGGCCGAGCCGGGACCCAGGGGCGGGGAGCGTGGCCCCTGGGTGGCTGCTTCGCGCCGTGCTTCGCATCCCGGCTCTCCGCTTCGCTGCGGCCGGGATGACGTAGTGGAAAGCCTACGCCGCCTGGAAGAGCCCCATCTCCTCCCGCATCGCGCGGGCCACGTGGGGCCTTGCGGTGACTCGGGCGTAGTAGGCGGCGACATTGGGCCAGGTCGCCAGGTCGATGCCGACGAACGGGGCCCAGTTGAGGACGGCGGTCAGGTAGGCGTCGGCGACGCTGAAGCGGTCCAGCAGGTAGTCGCGGCCCGTCAGGTGGGCGTCGAGATAGGCCAGGCGGCCGGGCGCGGCCTCCCGCGCATAGGTCTTGGCGCCGTCATTGGCCTTGGGGCTCAGCAGGGGCGTGAACACCGTCTTGTGCAGCTCCGAACCGATGAAGCTGAGCCACTGGGCGAGGCGCGAGCGCTCGATGCCGCCGGCCGGGGCGAGGTTCGCGCCCGGAAACTGGTCGGCGATGAAGGGCAGGATGGCGGCGTTCTCGGTGAGAACGTCCCCGCTGGGGGTCCGCAGCGCCGGAACCATCCCCTTGGGATTTATGGCGCGGTAATCGGCGCCGTCGGCGGTCGTCTGGGTCTTGGTGTCGACCCGCTGGAGGGCGACGGCGCTCTCCGCGCCCGCCTCATAGACGGTGATGCGCGAGGCGAGCGAGCAGGCGAGGGGCGAGAAGTACAGGTCCATGACGGCCTCCGGTTGGTTGATTTAAGTACCGTCTGATACAAAATAAAAGGCGTCAATAATTTCGTGCGAGATGGTACAGAAACGAGTTCATGCAGCGGGTGATTTCCTCAACCGTCGCGCGGTCGAAATACCCGCTGGCGCCAGGCATTAAAGTCCTTAACGGTAGTAAATTAATCGCCTCAGGGATTTGATTCGAAGTGGTACAGATAGAGCCCCGTCCGCGCGGCCGTCCGCGCACCTACGATCCCGCCGTGGCCCTGGACCAGGCCCGCGCCGCCTTCTGGAACACCGGTTATGCGGCCACCTCCCTGGATGACCTCTCCGCGGCGACAGGCCTGAACCGGCCCAGCCTCTACGGCGCCTTCGGTGACAAGAAGGCGATGTATATCCAGGCCTTGGAGAAATCCCGGGCCGAGATCAACGTCAGCCTCGCCGCCGCCTTTGCTCCCGAGGACCACCTGCGCACAGCGCTGACCCGGGTGTATGAGGCGACGGCGGCCATCTACATGCGCGGCGAGGCCGGGCCCCGCGGCTGCTTCCTGATCGGAACGGCGGTGACCGAGGCGGTGGATGATCCTGACGTCCGCGCCGTGCTCGCCGCCGCCCTGGCCGAGATCGACGCGGCCTTCGAGGGCCGCATCCGCCGCGCCATGGAGGTGGGGAACCTTCCCGGCTCCAGCGACGCGGCCGGCATGGCGCGGGTGGCGACCGGGGTCCTGAACGGCATGGCCGTCCGCGCCCGGGCCGGCGGCGACCTTGCGACCCTGCGGGCCATGGGAGCCTCGGTGGTGGACCTGATCTGCGGCCGCGCGGGGCGGTAGCCTCATCCGCGCCTCCCGGCGAAGGCTGCGATAAACGGTAGGGGCTGCCGCTGGCTTCAGGTCCCAAGCGCAACTATGAACACCCCCGCAGCGCGCCCGCTTCGAAGAGGCGCCGAGGAACACGTCATGAAGCTCTACTCCGCCGAACTCTCGCCCTTCGCCGCGCGCCCGCGGGTTGCGATCTACGCCAAGAACCTGCCCGTGGAGATCCTGGCCCATCCGGCGGACCTGAAGAGCGCCGAGTACCTGGCGATCAATCCCATGGGCAAGCTGCCGGCCCTGGTGCTGGACGACGGTACGGTGATCCCGGAGAGCGACACCATCGTCGAATACCTGGCCGACGCCTATCCGGAGGCCAAGCTGCGCCCCGCCAAGCCGGCCGACATCGCCCGCGGCCGGCTGATCGCCCGGGTGGCCGAGCTCTACGTCATGGCCTCGGGCAGCGCGCTGTTTGGGCAGATGAACCCCGCAGCCCGGGACGCCGCGGTGGTCGACGACGCCTTCGTCAAGCTGGAGAGCGGCCTGGAGCATCTCAACGTCTTCATGACCGAAGACACCTATGCGGTGGGCGACAGCCTCACCACCGCCGACTGCGCCCTGGTCCCCATGCTGATGTTCGTGGGCGTGTTCGGCATGGTGTTCCGCAAGGGCGACCTGCTGGCCCCTCATACCAAGGTCGCCGCATATTGGAGCCGTGTGCAGGCCGAGCCGGGCGCGGCCAAGGTGCTGGGCGAAATGCAGGCCGCGCTGGCGGCCCGCCGCGCGGGCTGATTTCGCCCGTACCTCGCCCGGCCGAGCTTTGCGCCGCGGCAGGTTGTTTCAGGGCGCCGGCCTATGTAGGTTGGCGCCCTTCCGTTCCCGAGACCTCAGCGCCCAAGGACACGCTCCCCCAATGAGCGACGAAAAACGCACCTTCACCGATGAGGAAGCCCTCAGCTTCCACCGGGACCCGACGCCCGGGAAGATCGCCATCGTGCCCACCAAGCCGATGGCGACCCAGCGCGACCTCAGCCTGGCCTACTCGCCCGGCGTGGCGGTGCCGGTCCTGGCCATCGCCGAGAACCCGGAGCTGGCCTACGACTACACGTCGAAGGGCAACCTGGTGGCGGTGATCTCAAACGGCACGGCGATCCTGGGCCTGGGCAATCTGGGAGCCTTGGCCGCCAAGCCGGTGATGGAGGGCAAGAGCGTGCTCTTCAAGCGCTTCGCCGACGTCGATTCCATCGACATCGAGGTTTCCGCCACCGATCCCGACGAGATCATCACGGTGGTCAAGAACATCGGGGTGACCTTCGGCGGCATCAATCTCGAGGACATCAAGAGCCCCGAGTGCTTCCGCATCGAGACCGAGCTGCAGGAGCTGCTGGACATCCCGGTGTTCCACGACGACCAGCACGGCACGGCCATCATCTCCTGCGCGGGCCTCATCAACGCCTGCCACATCACGGGCCGCGAGCTGAAGGACGTCAAGGTGGTGCTCTGCGGGGCCGGGGCGGCGGGTATCGCCAGCCTGGATCTGATGAAGGCCATGGGGGTGCGCAGCGACAACTGCATCGCCGTGGACAATACCGGGGTGATCTATCGCGGCCGCACCGCGGGCATGAACCAGTGGAAGTCGGCCCACGCCGTCGACACCGACGCCCGGACCCTGGCCGAGGCCCTGGTGGGCGCCGACGTCTTCCTGGGCCTGTCCGCGAAAGGCGTCCTGACCCAGGACATGATCATGCAGATGGCGCCCAATCCGCTGATCTTCGCCATGGCCAATCCCGATCCGGAGATCCTGCCCGAGGAGGTCCACGCCGTGCGTCCCGACGCCATCGTCGGCACCGGGCGCAGCGACTATCCCAACCAGGTCAACAACGTCCTGGGCTTCCCCTACATCTTCCGCGGCGCGCTCGACGTGCGCGCCCGCCGGGTGAACCTGGAGATGAAAATCGCCTGCGCCAACGCCCTGGCTCAGCTCGCCCGCGAGGACGTGCCCGACGAGGTGGCGGCGGCCTATCACGGCCAGCAGCTGAAGTTCGGCCCGCAATACATCATCCCCTCGCCGTTCGACCCCCGGCTGATCTGGTACATCCCGCCCTTCGTGGCGCAGGCGGCGATGGACTCCGGCGTCGCCCGCAAGCCGATCGAGGACATGGACGCCTATCGGGCTTCGCTCGCCCAGCGCCTCGACCCCACCGCGGCCTTCCTGCAGAAACTGCAGGGCACGGTGCAGGCCTCGCCCAAGAAGAAAATCGTCTTCGCCGAGGGCGAGGAGCCCAGCGTGATCCGCGCCGCCTACGCCTTCCAGAACGCCGGCCTCGGCCAGGCAGTGCTGGTGGGCCGCGAGGACCTGGTGCGTGAGAACATGGCCGTTGCCGGTCTCGATCCCAAGGACACCGGCCTGGAAATCATCAATGCCCGGCTGTCGGACAAGAACCCGGAATATGTCGACTATCTCTATAGCCGCCTGGCGCGCCAGGGCTTCCTGAAGCGCGATGTGCAGCGGCTGATCAACCAGGACCGCAACTCCTTCGCCGCCTCCATGCTGGCCCTGGGCCACGCCGACGGCATGGTCACCGGTGTCACCCGCTCCTACGACCAGGTGCTGGAGGAGGTGCTGCAGGTGATCGACCCGCTGCCGGACGGCCGGGTCATGGGCATGAGCGTTGTGCTGGCCAAGGGCCATACCCTGTTCATCGCCGACACCAACGTCACCGAGATGCCCGAGGCCGACGAACTGGTGGAGATCGCCCTACAGGCGGCCCGCACCGTGGCGACCCTGGGCTACACCCCCCGGGTGGCCTTCATGTCCTATTCCACCTTCGGCAACCCCATGGGGCAGCGCAGCGAGAAGGTGCGCGACGCCGTGGCCATGCTCGACGAGATGGACGTGGACTTCGAGTACGAGGGCGAGATGCCGCCGGAGCTGGCGCTGGATCCGGCCAGGCGGGTCAACTACCCGTTCATGCGCCTGACCGGTCCGGCCAATGTGCTGATCATGCCGGCCATCCACTCGGCCGCCATCTCCACCCAGCTGGTGCAGGCTGTCGGCGGGGCGACGGTGATCGGCCCCCTGCTGCTGGGCCTGTCGAAGTCGGTGCAGATCTGCCCGCTCTCGGCCTCGGTCAGCCGCATCCTGCAGATGGCCACGGTCGCCGCCTATGAGCAGGACCTGATGGAGGCTCAAACCTGATGTGTCGGGCCGGCCTCACGAACTAAGCGGGTCGTGCGCCGTTGGGTGGGTGGCGATCCGTCGTCTCTCACCCGCCGAAGCGTGACAGCCTGAAGTGGATGCCGGTTCAGGCGCCCGTCACGCGACAAAGCAAAGACGGAGCGCGCGCCATGGCCGGTACGATCGGCATCGATTTCGGCACCACAAATACGGTTGTGGCCCTGGCCGGCGACGCCGGGTCCGCGGCCCTGGTCAACTTCCCGGCGCCGGAGGGGGAGCTCTTCGCCTTCCGCTCGGCGATCAGCTTCCACGCACCGCCCGACCGGCCCAACGACCGCACGGTGGAGGCGGGCCCCTGGGCCATCGAGGCCTATGTCGAGGACCCGCTGGAGACCCGCTTCATCCAGTCCTTCAAGAGCTTCGCCGCCTCGGAGAGCTTCACCGAGACCCAGATTCTCGGGCGGCGCTACCAGTTCGAGGACCTGCTCTCGGCCTTCCTGCTGAAGATGCGCGACCACGCGGGGGCGGGGCTCGCGGAATTGCCCGACCGGGTGATCGTTGGCCGGCCGGTGACCTTCGCTGGCGGCGCGCCCAATCCGGAGCTGGCCCTGCGGCGCTACGAGACGGCCTTCGCGCGGCTGGGGTTCAAGGAGATCCTCTACGCCTACGAGCCCGTCGGGGCCGCCTTCTTCTTCGCTCGCGAGCTGAAGGAGGACGCCACGGTGCTGGTGGGCGACTTCGGCGGCGGCACCAGCGACTTCTCGATCATTCGCTTCTCCCGCCAGGACGGCGAGATCCAGTCCACCCCGCTGGGGCGGTCCGGGGTCGGTGTGGCGGGGGACGCCTTCGACTACCGGATCATCGACCATCTGGTGTCTCCGGAGCTGGGCAAGGGGACCAGCTACACCTCCTTCGGGAAGACCCTGCCGATCCCCAACCGCTACTATTCCACCTTCGCCCGCTGGGACCAGCTGGCCCTGATGCGGGCCAGCCGCGATATGCGGGAGATCCGCAAGCTGGTGCGCGAGGCGGTCGAGCCCGACAAGATCGCCCGGCTGGTGGAGACCCTGGATGAGAACTACGGCTACCTGCTGTACCGCTCGGTGAGCCGGCTGAAGGAGGCTCTGTCGCGGGACACCAGCGCTCAGTTCCGCTTTGAGGCGGGCAGCATCGAGATCGTTCGCGACGTCGAGCGGACGGAGTTCGAAGCCTGGATCGCCCCCGAGCTTGGCCTGATCGAGACCGCCGTCGACGAGGCCCTGGCCGAGGCCGGGCTGCAACCGGGGCAGATCGACCGCATCTTCCTCACCGGAGGCTCGTCCCTGGTGCCAGCGGTGCGCGCCATCTTCCATCGCCGGTTTGACCCTGCGCGGATCGAGAGCGGCAGCGAACTGGAATCCATCGCCTCGGGCCTGGCGCTCATGGGCCGGGAACGGGACCTGGACCGCTGGTGCCGCCGGGCGGAGCTTTCGGCCTAGGCCTTCCTCTCCGCCGTCGCGCTCGCCGCCAGTTCGCGCAGGGTGGCGTTGGCGATGGTGAGCTTGGCGAAAGTCCAGCCGCCGCCGGCCGCCTCGATTTCGGCGATGGACTTGGCGGCGGCTTCGGCGGCGTCGCGGCGCAGGGCGGTCCACGACGCGATGGCCTTGCGGGCGGCTTCTGGGGTCTCTCCGGCCTGGGGACTGGCGGCGAAGGTCATGATCGACCGGGTCAAAACCGCCTGCTCGGCCAGCAGGTCCTCCAGCAGGCGGCGCACGGCGGTGCGCTCGAAGGCGTCGCCGGCCGTGAAACCGCCCGCCGCGGCACGCAGGCGGTCGAAGGCGAAGACCGCCCCGGTCTGGTGATAGAGGCGCGCCACATTGGGCAGAGCCCAGGACGAGGCCTCGGCCAGGTCCACCAGATCCACCGCGGTGGTGAGCGGCTGCAGGTTGGCCACCTGGGCGGCCAGGGCTTCGGGCGCCCCGGCCTCCACCAGCTTGGCGATCTGGGCTTTGGTGCGGGTCTGCTCCACCTCCGACAGCACCTGGGGTCCAAGCTTGCGCAGGATCGCTGTGCCGGGGCCGTAGCGTTTGATCAGGTCTCCCACACCGGCGCCGGTGCGCCCGGCCCGGCGCGCCAGCCAGAAGGTCTCGCCGCGCAGGGTGAAGGCCAGGCGGCGGAACAGGGCCATCTGGCCCGCGGCCGGGGTCTGGCCCGGGATCTTGGGATCCAGGGCCGCCACCGCGTCCCAGAGGGCGGGCAGGTCCAGCACCGCCTTGGCGGCCTCGTAGCCCGCCACGAAGGCGCGCAGATCGCAGGAGGCCGCCGCCATCAGCCGCGAGGGCAGGCTGGGTCCGCAGCGGTTGACCACATCGTTGGCCACCACGGTGGCGATGATCTCGCGGCGCAGGCGGTGCTTGCGCAGGGCGTCGTCGTACTTGCTCAGCGCCTTGGGGAAATAGCCCTCCAGCACCGCCTCGAAGTGCGGGTCGTCGGGCGCGCGGGAGGCGACGATGTCATGGGACAGCTCCAGCTTGCCATAGGCCAGCAGGACGGCTTCCTCGGGCCGCGTCATGCCCAGGCCGGACTCGGCGCGGGCGGCGAGGACCGCGGCGTCGGGCAGGCCCTCCACCGTGCGGTCCAGGCGGCCGGCGAACTCCAGGGACAACATGAAGCGGGCGTGGGGTTCCAGCTCGCCGGCGGCGTCCAGGTCCATCAGGGACAGGGCCAGGGTCTGGTCGTAGTTGTGGGCCAGGACGTGGGCGGCCACGTCATCGGTCATCGACTTCAGCAGCTTGTCGCGCTTGGGACGGGTCAGAACGCCTGTTCGTTCAAGAATCCCCGTGGCGATCTTGATGTTGACCTCATGGTCGGAGCTGTCGACCCCGGCGGAGTTGTCGATGGCGTCGGTGTTGATCCTGCCGCCCTTGAGGGCGAACTCGATACGGCCAGCCTGGGTGAAGCCTAGGTTCGCGCCCTCGCCGACGACCTTGACCCGCAGGTCGGCGCCATTGACCCGCAGGGCGTCGTTGGTCTTGTCCCCCACCTCCAGGTGGCCCTCGGTGCGGGCCTTCACATAGGTGCCGATGCCGCCGAGATAGAGCAGTTCGGCCGGCGCCCTCAGGATGGCCGAGAGCAGTTCGGCCGGGGTCGCGCTGTCGGCGTCGATCTCGAGCATCGCCCGGACCTCGGCGGAGAGCGGGATGGACTTCAGGCTGCGGGGGAAGACCCCGCCACCCTTGGAGATCAGCTTGCGGTCGTAGTCCTCCCAGGAGGACCTCGGCAGCTCGAACAGACGGGCCCGCTCGGCGTAGCTTGTCGTCGGGTCCGGATCGGGATCCAGGAAGACGTGGCGGTGGTCGAAGGCCGCCAGCAGCCGGGTGGCGGGGGACAACAGCATGCCGTTGCCAAACACGTCGCCCGACATGTCGCCAACGCCCACGACGGTGAAGGGCTCGGTCTGGATGTCCTTGCCGAGCTCGCGGAAGTGGCGCTTCACCGCCTCCCAGGCGCCCCGCGCCGTGATGCCCATCACCTTGTGGTCGTAGCCCGCCGACCCGCCGGAGGCGAAGGCGTCCCCCAGCCAGAAGCCGTAGGACTCGGCGATGCCGTTGGCGATGTCGGAGAAGGTCGCGGTGCCCTTGTCTGCGGCGACCACCAGATAGGGGTCGTCGGCGTCGTGGACCACGACGTACTCAGGGTGGATGACCTTGCCGTCCGGGGTCAGGTTGTCGGTGATGTCCAGCAGGCCCTGCAGGAAGGTCGTATAGGCCCGGATCCCCTCGGCGCGCACGGCGTCGGCCGTCCCGCCCTTGGGAAGCTGCTTGGGATAGAAGCCGCCCTTGGAGCCGACGGGGACGATGACGGCGTTCTTGGTGTTCTGCGCCTTGGCCAGGGCCAGGACCTCGGTGCGGAAGTCATCGCGCCGGTCGCTCCAGCGCAACCCGCCTCGGGCCACCGGACCGAAGCGCAGGTGGACGCCCTCCACATGGGTCGCCCAGACGAAGATCTCGCGGAACGGCTTGGGCAGGGGGAGGTCGGCCAGCTCGCCCGACGCCACCTTGAAACTGATGTAGGGCTTGGACGATCCGTCGGCATTGGGCTGGTAGTAGTTGGTCCGCTTGATGGCCCCCACCAGCAGGGCCAGGCGCCGCAGCACCCGATCGTCGTCCAGGCTTTCGACGAGCTGGAGGGCCTCGATGATCTCGGCCATCACCGCGTCAGCCTGCGTCTGGCGGGCCTCGAGCCCCGCCTTGATGGCCGGATGGAACTTGGTGCGGAAGAGATCCAGGATCAGGCGGGCGACGCCGGGGTGGTTGGACAGCGCCTCTTCCTGAACCCGCTGGCTGGGATCGAGCCCCGATTGCTGGCGGTGACGGGCCAGGGCGCGGATCAGGGCGGCGTCGCGCCAGGTGATGGAGAGTTCCAGCACCAGCCGATTGAAGCCGTCGTTCTCGGTCTTGCCGCTCCAGACGGCGACGAAGGCGTATTCAAAGGCGGCCTTCACCTCGGAGAAGACCAGGTGTTCGCCGCGCTCGTCGTTCAGCTCGAAGTCGTGGACCCAGACGGGCGGGGCGCCGGCGCGGGTGACGGGATAGCCTGTCTCCACCATGGCCTTCAGGCCCATGTTCTCGAGGATCGGCAGGACGTCGGCGAGCGGAGCTGGCGCTCCGGGGCGGTAGAGCTTGAACCGGAACTGGGTCTTGCCGTCGGAGGCCCGCCGGTAGGCGCGGACACGGACCGGCTCGTCGGCCTCCAGGCTGTCGATCACCGCCAGGTCGGCCAGGGCCTCGGCGGCGTCATAGCGGTCGCGGTAGCCGGCGGGATAGGCTTGGGCGTAGCGGGTCAGGATATCGGTGACGTCGGCCGTCGCGCGGCCACTGGCACGGACGGCGGCGTCGAAGCGGTCCTCCCAGGTGCGGCTGGCCGCGGCGATCTGGCTTTCGACCGCCTTCAGATCGGGTTCCAGATGGGCGCCGGGGGTGAAGCCGATGATGAAGTGGACCCGGGCCAGGGGCGCGTCGGAGAAGTGAGGATAGTAAGCCGAGACACGGCCGCCATAGGCGCGGGCCAGCATCTCGCCAGCCTTGGTCCTCAGCTCTGAATCGTAGCGCTCCCGGGGCACGTACAGCAGGATCGAGGCGAAGCGGTCATAGGGATCGCGGCGTTCGAACACCCGCACGCGCGGTCGGTCATAGAGGTGCAGGACGGCCAGAGAGGTCGCCAGCAGGTCAGCCTCGCTGGCCTGGAAGAGCTCGTCGCGGGGGTGGTTCTCGACGATGTTGCGCAGGCGCTTTTCGTTGTGGCCGCCCGGGGCGGCGCCCGCCTTGGCGAGAATGTGAGCCACCTTGGCGCGCAGCAGCGGCACGTCGTGGGCCGGTTCGTCATAGGCCTCGGAGGTGAACAGGCCGACGAAACGGATCTCGCCGCAGGGCTTGCCGTCGGCTCCGTACCGCTTGACCCCCACATAGTCCATGTACCCGCGCCGATGGACCCGGGAGCGAACATTCGACTTGGCCACCGTCACCGGCGGATCGGTCATCCGCGAGCGGATCTGGGAGGTGAGGACCGCGGGCTCCGACGAGCGGCGCAGGACGGTGCGCTCGGGATCGCGCAGCACGCCCAGTCCATCTTCCGGCTGATAAAGGGGTTCCTCGGGCGCGTAGTCGCCGTTCTTCAGGCGGGGGTACTCGTAGACTCGGGCGCCGAGATAGACGAAGTGCTCGTTGTGCAGCCAGGACAGGAAGGCGACATCCTCGTCGCGCACCTCGCTCTTGGGCGCCGCCTCCAGTTCGGAGATGGCGCGCGCCATCAGGGCCAGCATGGCGGGGAAGTCGCCGACCGCGACCCGAACGTCGGCCAGGGTGGTCTTCAGGCCGGCGATCAGGGCGGCCTCGCGGTCCTCGCCCACGGTCTCCAGCACGACCTGGATCATGGATTCCCGGCGCAAGGGGCCCGTCTCGCTCCTTGCGCCCTTGCGGTCGCGCGCGACGCTGACCACGGGATGGAACATGGCCCGCACCGACAGGCCCTGGTCGGCGATCTCGCCCATGACGCTGTCCACCAGGAAGGGGGTGTCGTCCTGCACGATCTCGAGTCGGTCGAGGCCCGCCTCCCCGTGCACCAGACGCATCGTCGGCGCCTTGCTTCTGCGGGTCTCAGCGAAGGCCCAAAAATCGGCCAGCGCCACGGCCAGCTCCTCGATCTGCAGCTCGGGCAGTTCGTCCGGGGCCGCGTCGGCGGCGGCCTGGTCGATGAAGGCTCTGCTGGCGCCGTTTTCCGGCGTCAGGGCCAGGAACGCCTTGGTGAGGGCGTTGGCGGACTTCGAGCGACGGGTCATCGGCGGGCTCCGGACACGAGAACGCCGCCGGAGGAGAGTGTCCGGCGGCGCCTTGTTCCGCCTGGGGGGGGTGGCGGAACACTCGGTCCTCGTGGCGCCCGGGGGCTGAGAAAGCGGGCGTCGAGGTGTCGGGTCTTGCCCGAGCCACACTCAGATAGGCATTGAATGGCCAAGTTTAAGACCCTGGTCTTGCGGCCCGCCTCACGCTTGCGTGACGCCGCGGCCGCGTTTCGGTTTCGGCGTTTCGTCAGGCGCGAGGCCCTGCTTTCGGTCTCGCAGTTTTCCAGGCTCCCCATCGGCCGACAACAGCACGGCGACCCAGCGGGTTCCGTCGAACTGGGCCAGGATCACCATGGCCATCACCGTCAGAGGCGTGGACAGGAACATGCCGGCCACGCCCCAGATCGCGCCCCAGAAGGCCAGGCTGAGGAGGACCACCACCGGGTCGATGTTCAGGCTGTCGCCCTGCATGCGCGGCAGCACCACGTTGCCGACCACGAACTGGATGAGCTGCAGCACCCCCAACAGGACGATGGCGGGCCAATAGGGCTCGAACTGGATCAGGGCGAAGAGGGGTGGCGCGAGAATGCCCACCGCCCCGCCGATGATCGGGATGTAGGAAGCGATGAAGATCAGGAAGGCCCAGAACACCGCGTTGTCGAGGCCGATCACCGCCATCACCAGCCAGGACCCGCCGGCGATCATCAGGCCGGTGACGGTCTGGACCCAGAGGTACTGCTCCACCCCGTCACGGATGCGCTGGAAGGCCTCCAGGGCCTCGTGGCGTCGGGCCCGGTTGTCGGACATGCCCACCATCTTGCGCTCGAAGGCGTGCCGCGAGGCGATGATGAAGCCCAGATAGATCAGGATGAAGAGGGCGTTGGAGGCGAAGCCCTGGACGCCCCGGGCCACGTCGCCGAGGTACTTGCTGGGGTCGAGCCGGCGGAAAAGCTGGTCGATAGTGGGCGCCACGTCGATCCCGGCCACTGTGGCCACCTGGGCGATCAGCGTGTTGAGCTTGGGCACATAGGTCACAAGCTGGGTGGCGAAGCTGGCCCCGTTGTCGGCGATGACGAACAGGGCGGTGCCGAACAGCAGGATCGAGACCGTCACCGCCAGAGGCATGGCGGCGCGGGTCGGCATCCAGGGGAGCCGGCGTTTCAGCACCCGAGCGAACCCGTCGATGACGATGGCCAGGAACATGGCCATGGCCGGGGGGGTGAGGATGTCGGCCAGCCAGTAGATGGTGGCGCCGCTGGCGATCACCGCCAGGATGACGAGACAGGTGCGGGAGACGTTGGTGGTCGGTTCGGCGGCGGGCATGGGGCCGACTGTCCTCGGGGTCGCGGGCGTCGTCAATGACGGTGACCTCTAGCCTGATTTTCCGGGGACGATGGTGCGTTCTTCGCGCGAATCACCGCGCAAGCGGCAAGGCTGGGCCAGATCAGACCGGATCGGCGAAACAATCTGGCCCGGTGCGATTGTTTGCGCTTGGGCGTGGATGCGGCGCGCGGCTGACGATAGCGTGGCCCCCGAATTCCAAGGAGCATTCCATGGCCGACGACGGCGTCCTGATCGGGTTTTCCCACCACCTCGAGACCCTGCGGCTGGACCGCGCCAATCGCCACGGCCTGGTGGCCGGGGCCACGGGCACGGGCAAGACAGTGACCCTGCAGGCCCTGGCGCAGGGTCTGTCGGACGCCGGGGTGCCGGTCTTCGCCGCCGATGTGAAGGGCGATCTCTGCGGCATCGCCGCGGCCGGGACCCCCAATGAGAAGATGCTGGCCCGGGCCAAGGTGATGAACCTGGAGCTGCGCCCGGCCGCCGCCCCGGTGGTGTTCTGGGACCTGTTCGGCGAGCAGGGCCACCCGATCCGCGCCACGGTTTCCGAGATGGGCCCGCTGCTGATCTCCCGCATGCTGGAGCTCAACGATGTCCAGGAAGGCGTGCTCTCCGTCGTCTTCCGCGCCGCCGACGAGGAGGGCCTGCTGCTGCTGGACCTGAAGGACCTGCAGGCGGCGCTCACCTACACCTCCCAGAACGCCAAGGAACTGGGCGCCCGCTACGGCAATGTTTCCACGACCACGGTGGCCACCATTCAGCGCAAGCTGCTGACGCTGGAGGACCAGGGGGGCGCGAACCTGTTCGGCGAACCGGCCCTGCGGCTCTCGGACCTGATGCGCACCGACGGTTCGGGGCGCGGCTATGTGAACATCCTGGCGGCCGACAAGCTGATCGCCAGCCCGAGGCTCTACGCCACCTTCCTGCTGTGGCTGATGAGCGAACTTTTCGAGGAGCTGCCGGAGATCGGCGACCCCGACAAGCCGCGTCTGGCCTTCTTCTTCGACGAGGCGCACCTGCTGTTCCGCGACGCCCCCAAGCCGCTGCTGGAAAAGGTGGAGCAGGTGGTGCGGCTGATCCGCTCCAAGGGGGTCGGAGTCTATTTCGTCACCCAGAACCCGGCCGACATCCCCGAGACCGTGCTGGGCCAGCTCGGCAACCGGGTGCAGCACGCCCTGCGGGCCTACAGCCCCCTCGACCAGCGGGGCCTGAAGGCCGCCGCCGACAGCTTCCGGACCAACCCGGCCTTCGACACCGCCGAGGCGATCCAGGCCCTGGGGGTCGGGGAGGCCCTGGTCTCGGTGCTGGACGAAAAGGGGGCGCCCACCATGGTGCAGAAGACCCTGATCCGGCCGCCCGCCTCGCGGCTTGGCCCCCTGACTCCGGCTGAGCGCGCCGCGGTGATGGCGGCCAGCCCGGTGCGCGGCCTCTATGACGAGGCCCAGGATCGTGACTCGGCCTTCGAGAAGCTGGCGGCGCGCGCAACGGCCGCGGCCGAAGCCGCTGCGGCCCCGCCGGTACAGACGCGCCGGGCTGAGCCCACGGCGCCCTGGGGAGATGAGCCCCCGCCCGTCCGGCGCCCGGCGGCGCGCGCCTCGAACCGCCAGTCCATGGGCGAGACCTTCGCCAAGCAACTGCTGCGGACCGTGGCCAGCACGGCGGGCCGCGAGATCATGCGCGGCCTGATGGGCGGCCTGAAGCGGAGCCGCCGATGAGCGCCGAACGTCCCCTGGAGGTCATCGCCGCCGATCTTGGCGCCCTGGCCGAGCGGCCATCCACCGCCCTCTCCCTGGCCCTGATCGGCCAGCCGGGCTCGCGCTGGCGGATACCGACCCCGGCCGGGGTCATCGACCTCGACGCCTTCGACCGCAACGTCGCGCGCATGGCGGCCCGGGCCAAGGCGGCGGGTCTCGCCCTGCGGCCCCACGCCAAGTCCCACAAGTGCGCGGCCCTGGCCCGGCGACAGATCGCCGCCGGCGCCGTGGGGGTCTGCTGCGCCAAGCTGGGGGAGGCCGAGGCCCTGTCGGCGGCGGGGATTCGCGGCATCCTGATAACCTCGTCCCTGGCCGGCGCCCCCTCGGCGGCGCGGGCCGCGAAGCTGGCGGGGCTCGACCCGGACTTCGCCATCACCGTCGACCACCCGGACGGCGCCACCGAGATCGGCCAGGCGGCGCAGGCCGCAGGCGTCACGGTGCGGGTGGTCATCGATGTCGATCTGGGCATGGGCCGCACGGGTGTCGCCAGCGTCGAGCAGGCCGTGGCGGTTGGGGCGGCGCTGGCCGCCCAGCCCTCGCTGAAGCTCATCGGGGTGCAGGGCTACGGCGGTCACTGGCAGCATATGAGCGGGGCCAACGCCCGCACCGCCGCCGTGGCCGACGGCATCGGCAAGCTGTCGGAGGTGGCGTCGGCCCTGAGGGCGCAGGGCCATGAGATCACGCTGATGACCGGCGGCGGCACCGGGACCTTCTCGGCCGACGCGGCCCAGGGGGTGCTGAACGAGATCCAGGCCGGCTCCTACGCCTTCATGGACCGGGAGTACCGCGAGGCGTTGGGATCTGACGAGGACGGGGCCTTCGAGACCAGCCTGATGGTCCAGGGCCGGGTGATCAGCGCCAACGCCGAACGCTGGGTGACGGTGGACGCCGGCCTGAAGGCCTTCGCCACCGACGGGCCGATGCCCGAGCCCCTGGGGGAAGGGTGGGCCGGCTCAAGCTACCGGTTCTTCGGCGACGAGCACGGCATGGTCACGCGGCCCCGGCACAGGACCGTGGCGAGGGGCGAGCGGTTGGAGTTCACCGTGCCGCACTGCGACCCCACGATAGACCGCTACGACCTGCTGCACCTGGTGCGAGGCGACGCGCTGGTGGATCTTGTTCGGGTCGAGGGACGCGGCGCCTCGCAATAGGGGCTATTTCGGCTTGTCGGCCGGGGCGTCCTTGAAGGCTTCCTTCACCTCGTCCTCGGTGATCCGCGCCTTGGGATCGCCCGGCTGGCCGAGGTTCTGTTCCTCGGTGCCGTCGCCCATCACGCCGGGCTGGGTGCCATCGTTCTTCTGTTGGCCTTGAGTCATGGTGCGCGCCTTTCGAGGTCGGTTATCCGGGGACAACGTTCCCTGGCCGCGCTTGTTCCGTCGGGGGCCTAGGTAGAGACCCTGGCCAGGGCGTCGCGCACGGCGGCGCTGAGTTGTTCGGCGCGGAAGGGTTTGCGCACCACGGGCCAGGTGATCTCTGTCGCGCCATTGGCGAACTGGTCGCCCGCATAGCCGGTGGTGAGCACGATAGGCAGGTCGGGGCGATGGGCGTGGGTCCAGCTCGCCAACTCCACGCCGTTCATGCCGCCGGGCATGACGATGTCGGAGATCAGCAGGTCGAAGGCCTGACCCGTTTGCAGGCGGGCCATGGCCGAGGGCCCGTCGATCTCGGTGGTGACCTCGCAGCCCATCTCCTGCAGCAGGCTCTCGGTGACGGCGCGGACCGCCGCGTCGTCCTCCACCAGCAAGATGGCGGTCCCCGCCGCCCAGCTGTCGTCGGTGACTGGCCGGACCGGGTCGACGCTGGGAACCGCGTCGATGGCGGGGACGTAGAGGGTGACCGTCGTTCCCTCGCCGGGGCGCGAGTCGATGGCCACCGCGCCGCCGCACTGGCTCATGAAGCCGTAGACCTGGGCCAGGCCAAGCCCCGTGCCCTTGCCGACTTCCTTGGTGGTGAAGAAGGGCTCGAAGGCGCGCTGCATCACCTCCGGGCTCATGCCGGCCCCGGTGTCGGAGACGCTGACCGCCACGTGCTCGCCGGCCGAGGCGCCGGAAACCTCGCCGTCCGCCAGGGTCACGCGGCGGGTGTGGATGTTGATCCTGCCGCCGCCCTCCACGGCGTCGGCGGCGTTGACCACCAGGTTCAGCAGGGCGGCCTCGAACTGGGCGGGGTCCAGGCGGGTTGCGCCGACGCCGGCCTCGCAGTCGACGGTCAGCTCGATGGCCTCGCCCACAGCGCGGCGGACCAGGGGCTCGACCT
This sequence comes from Phenylobacterium ferrooxidans, assembly GCF_042714595.1. Lineage (NCBI taxonomy): Bacteria > Pseudomonadati > Pseudomonadota > Alphaproteobacteria > Caulobacterales > Caulobacteraceae > Phenylobacterium > Phenylobacterium ferrooxidans. The sequence continues at coordinate 37,645 of NZ_JAOTJD010000009.1, forward strand.
GTTCGATCAGGGCGCCGACATCCATGACCTCCAGCTTCAGCTCCTGGCGGCGTGAGAAGGCCAGCAACTGCCGGGTGAGGCGCTCGCCGCGGCGGCCGGCGGCCAGGGCCGCCTCCGACAGGCGCTTGACCCGGGCGGTGTCGGCCGGGTTCTTGAGGATCATGTCGAGGCCGCCGATCACCACGGTCAGCAGGTTGTTGAAGTCATGGGCCACCCCGCCGGTCAGCCGCCCGACGGTCTCCAGGCGTTGGGCCTGGGCGAGCGCCGCCTCGGCGCGGGCGCGTTCCTCCAGGCTGGCCTCCAGTTCGCGGGTGCGTTCGGCGACGCGCTCCTCCAGATGGCGACGGGCCTCGACGATCTCGGTGATGTCGGAGGAGGAGCCGAACCAGCGGCGGATCGAGCCGTCCTCCTCGCGGACGGCCGAGGCTCGGGTGGTGAACCAGCGCCAGACCCCGTCATGGCGGCGCAGGCGATGCTCGAGGTCGAAGGGCAATCCGCCCTGGATGGCCTGGGACCAGGCCGCCCGCAGGTCGTCGCGGTCGTCGGGGTGGACGGCGTCCAGCCAACCCTCGCCGGTGTGGGCGGCCGCCTGGACGCCGGTGAAGGTCACCCACTGCGGGCTCAGATAGTCGAAATCCCCGTCGGGGCGGGCTGACCAGAGCAGCTGGGGCAGGGAGTCCACCAGGGCCCGGACCCGGGCCTCGCCGCCCCGCAGCTGGGTCTCGGCCGCCTTGCGGTCGGTGATGTCCGAGCAGGACCCGATATAGCCCAGGAACTTGCCGTCCCGGTCGAAGCGCGGCGCCGCGGCCTCGTCGATCCAGCGGTAGACCCCGTCGTGGCGCAGGATGCGGTATTCCAGCCGGGCTCGGCTTCGGGCCGCGAAGTGCTCGTCATAGGTGGCCAGGACGCGCTCGCGGTCCTCCGGGTGAACCTCCTCCAGCCAGCCGCGGGCCAACTCCTCCTCCATGCGCCGGCCGGTGAAGGCCAGCCAGGAGGCGTTGAACCAGATGGCGCCCATATTGACCCCGCTCATCCAGATCATCACCGGGGCGGCGTTGGCGATGTGCTCGAACTCGTCGCGGCTGCGGCGCGCCTCTTCCTCGGCCCGGCGCTGGTCGGTGATGTCGTGGAAGTTGACCGCCAGGCCATCGTCCAGCCGCATGGCGCTGGAGCGCATCCAGCGTTCCTGCCCGTCGATGACGCGGCGGACGTCCAGTGCGTCGGGAACGCCGTTGTCGAGCGCCAGGCGCAGGCGTTCGATCATGTCGCTGGCCGTCTGGCCGGTGAAGACCTCGCTCACCCGACGCCCGGTGAGGCCCTGGCCTCCAGGCGCCATGCGGTTGGCGGCGGGATTGGCGTAGGTCCATCTGAAATCGGCCACCTGGCCCGCCTCGCGGACCGGCTCCATGATCACGAAGCCGTCCAGGGCCTGTTCCTGGAAGACGCGGAACCGCTCCTCCGCCGCCGCGCCGCGCAGGATGGCCACATGGATGGCCTTGGCGATGAGCACGGTGAGGCCCGCGGTGACGACGAACAGCAGGAGCTGAACGTGCTGCGACCGCCAGGTCTCCTCCAGGGTGGTCTTGGGGATCCATAGCAGCCAGACCGCGCCGGCGCTCAGGGCCGTGGCCAGCAGCCCGGCCCGCAGCCCAGCCACCAGGGTGGCGAAGAGCACGGCGGGGAAGAAGGCCATGAAGTTGGGGGGCGAGGTCATGACCAGGCCGGCCACGGCGCGCACCAGCACGGCCGCGGCGACGGCGGCGAGCGCCGCCGGATAGCCGACGAGAGGGCGCTCGATCGCGACTGCGAAGCGCTGCGCCCACCGACCCATCATAACGCGACAATGCCCCCACTCAGGGTTCGTGTCATACCGAACCCCTAACCGGAGGGAACGTAAAGCGTGGCTTCAGGTTCCCTCCGCCGCAGGGTGTTCCGCCTAGAGCATTTTCCGATAAGTGTGAAACGGTTATCGGATCGAAAAATGCTCTAACTTTTTGAATTGGCGCCCTTTTTATCCGATCTGATTGAAGCAATCAGATCGGAAAGGGCTCTAGCGCGGAGCCATCCGGATCGCGCCGTCCAGGCGGACGTCCTCACCGTTGAAATAGCCGTTGGTGATCATGGTCAGCGCCAGTTGGGCGTAGTCGTCGGCTTGGCCCAGGCGCTTGGGGAAGGGCACTGAGTTGGCCAGGGCCTGCTTCACCGCTTCCGGGGCGCCGCGCATCAGCGGGGTGTCGAAGATGCCGGGCAGGATGGTGTTGACCCGGATGCCTTCGCTGGCCAGGTCGCGGGCGATGGGCAGAGTCATGCCGACCACGCCGCCCTTGGAGGCCGAATAGGCCGCCTGGCCCATCTGGCCGTCCTCGGCCGCCACCGAGGCGGTGTTGACGATGGCGCCGCGCTCGCCGTCCTCGAGGGGCTCCAGGTCCAGCATGCCCTTGGCCGACTTGGCGATGCAGCGGAAGGTGCCCACCAGGTTGATCTGGATGATCAGGTTGAAGGCGTCGAGGGGGAAGTGCTTGGTCTCGCCGGTGGCCTTGTCGCGGCCGGCGGTCTTGATGGCGTTACCGGTGCCGGCGCAGTTGACCAGGATGCGCTCCTGGCCGTGGGCGGCGCGGGCCTTGGCGAAGGCCGCGTCGACCTCTTCCTCCGAGGTGACATTGCACTTGCAGAAGACGCCGCCCACTTCTTTTGCGACTTCTTCGCCCTTGGCTTCGTTCATGTCGAAGATGGCGCACTTCACGCCCTGGGCCGCGAGTTGGCGGACCGTGGCTTCGCCGAGGCCCGAGGCGCCGCCGGTCACAACCGCGGCGATAGAGGAATTGAGTTTCATGGACGCGTCGCTCCCGGTTCTGTTTAGATCAGATCTTGTTTCCCCCGAGGCTTTAGCCCGATGAGCTCCAAGTCAAAAGCGTCACCCAACGTCAATGCCGACGGTTTCGACCCAAGGTCCGAGGTCGACCCCAAGCGCGCCCTGGTCCCGGCGGTGCAGAAGGTCAATGAGCAGCGGGTGGCGGAGGGCTTCTGGCCCAAGTTCCGCAAGGTGGCGGCCAAGATCCCCTTCGCCGACGACGCCCTGTCGGTCTGGTACTGCGCCCGCGACCCGGCGACGCCGAAGGCCGCCAAGGGCCTGATGATGGCGGCGCTGGCCTATTTCGTCCTCCCCACCGACGCGCTACCTGACATCCTCGGCGTGATCGGCTTCACCGACGACGCGGCGGTCTTCGCCGCCATGATGGCGGTGGTGGGCAAGAACCTGAAGCCTCGGCACCGCGCGGCGGCCAAGGGTTTCCTGGAGCGGATGGGGCGGTAGGTCGCCCCGGTTCCCAATGACGACCTAGACGGGCTCCACCAGCGCCGCCGCGGCCATCTTGGCCTTGCTGGTCACGTGCTCGCGCCAGGTGATGAAGAGCGTGGAGACCACCACCACGGCCGCGCCGACGATGGTCCAGATCCCCGGGACCTCCTGGAACAGGGCAAAGCCGACGATCACCGTAAAGACCAGGCGGATATAGTCGATGGGGGCCATGGCGCCGGCGTCGCCGATGGACATGCCCTTGATGTAGCAGCCCTGGGTGATGGTCCCCAGCACGCCCATGGCCGCCAGCAGGGCCAGGTCGACAGGCTCTGGCCAACGCCAGGTCAGGAAGGCGCCGGGCACGGCCAGCACCAGGCCGAGCGTCGCCGACCAGACCAGCAGCACCATGGGGGCGTGATCGCGCGTCATCACCTTCATGCCGGTGATGGTGAGGGCGAAGAGGAAGGACGAGGCCAGCATGGCCATGGCCGGCAGGCCGATGACGAACTCATCGCCCCCGCCGGGGCGCAGCATGATGAGGACACCCAGGAAGCCGACGACGGCGGCCCCGATGCGCAGCGGACCGACCGGCTCGCGCACCACGAAGAAGGCCAGCGGCACCAGCCACAGCGTGCGGGTGAAGGACAGCGCATTGGCGTCGGCCAGCGGCATCTTCTGGAAGGCGTAGAAGGAGAGGATCATCCCCACCGTGCCGGCCGCCGAGCGGAAGATCAGGATGCCGGGCCGGGTGGTGGCGAAGGCCGCGCCGCGGTGCTTGAGGATCACCGGCAGCATGATCAGGAAGCCGAAGAACTGCCGGTAGAAGGTCTGCAGCGAGGCGGCGTAGTCGTCCCCCAGATATTTGATCAGGGTGGTCATGGCGGTGAAGCCAAGGGCCGAGGCCACCATCCACAGGGCGCCGTGCAGGTTGGGGGACAGGCCGGGCTTGGCCGGGGCCTCAGCGCTCACGAATCCACCCGGTGATGGAGAGCCGCTCCGCGCCCGCGAAGCTGGCGACCTGGGTCACCGCGTGCTGCTGGGGGACGCGGAAGATGTTCAGGGCGTTGAAGGTAGGCGTATATGCCTCGCTGACATGGCCGTCGGCGTCGTGGAAGGCCAGCAGTCCACCCCAGTCGGGCCGCCAGGCCGGCGTGAAGTTCAGCACCATGGCGTAGAGCCGCTTCTTGCCCGCCACGTCGTCGTCGTGGGCGGTGAGGAAGTCGCCGGGCCGGTAGCGGGTGGCCTGGGCGTCGGCATAGGCGCAGCGGGGGTCGCCGGTGAGGGTGCGGATGAAGGCCAGGAACCCCTCGCTGTTGATCAGATCATAGACCGCCTCGAGGGGCGCCAGGGCGCCGCCGGTGCGCTGGCCGGCCTCCATCAGGTCCGAGAGCCGCCAGGCGTCAAACTGATACTGGAAGCCGGTCTTGCCCCCCTCCAGGATCGCCGCCTCCAGCTCCGCCCGGCGCTCGGGCGGCATGGCGGCCAGGGTGTCGAGGGCGATGTCGTAGCTCTTTCCCGAGGCGGTCAGGGAGCGGTGGTAGGGCGCGGCGAGCAGGGCCGCGTGGATCGCCTGGGCGTCCCGGACCGGAAGGATCCCAGGCAGGTGCAGGCGGCCGAAGCGCTCAAAGGCCGGGCGCAGCCTGGCGGGGTCGAGTCCCCGGCTGAGTTGCAGCGCCCGGGCCAAGCCTCAGGCCGTCGCGCCGGGCAGGGCGTCGCCGAACAGGGCCGCGAAGGGCGAGCCGGCGGTGGCGTCCCACGAGTGGCGGCCGCCGACGGTGATGCCGCCGTCCACCACGATGTGGGTCCCCGACACAAAGGCCGAGTCGTCGGAGGCCAGGTAGAGGGCGGCCTTGGCGATGTCCTCTGGCATGCCGGCCTTGGGCACCGGCTGCACCTTGGCGGCGTTGTCGGCGACGCGGGCGGCCATCTGGTCGGCCACCTCGCGGGGCAGGCCCAGGGAGGCGCCGAAGATCGAGGTGGCGATCAGGCCCGGGCAGATGGCGTTGACGCGGATCTTCTGCGGCGAGAGCTGGGCGGCGGCGGCGCGGCTCATATGGATGACGCTGGCCTTGGCGCTGGAATAGGCGATGGGGCCCCAGCCGGCTTGCAGGCCGGCGATGGAGGCGGTGTTGATGATCGAGCCGCCGCCCCGCTCCAGCATCAGGGGCACGGCGTGCTTCATGCCCAGCGCCGGGCCGCGCACCAGGACATCGAAAATCCAGCTCCAGCCGTCGGCGGTGATCTCGGCGATGGAGGTCATCCGGTCGGAGATGCCGGCGTTGTTGAACAGGATGTCGAGGCCGCCGAATTCGCTCTTGGCGAGCTTCAGGGCGGCCTCGATGTCGGCCTCCTGCGTCACGTCGCAGTGGGCGTAGGCGACCTTGCCGGGGAAACGCTTCTCCAGCATGGCGCCCTTTTCGTCCTGGATATCGGCGGCGACGACGGACGCGCCCTCGGACACGAACAGCTCCACCGTGCCCAGGCCAATGCCGGAGGCGGCCCCGGTGATCACCGCCACCTTGCCCTCAAGACGTCCCGCCATTGCGCTCTCCCCTTATATGATCGGCGATCACTAAAGCGCGGTGGTCGCCGCGTCGAGAGGCGCCGGCCTAGTCGACCGTCACCACGACCTTGCCCATGGCCTTGCGGCTGCCCAGGTGGGCGATGGCGTCGGCGCCCTTGGAGAGCGGGAAGCGCTCCGACACGTGGGGCTTCACCTTGCCCTGGGCATAGAGCTCCAGCAGCTCCTCCACCGACTTGGCGAACAGTTCCGGATTCTTGGTGGTCCAGGTGCCCCAGAAGACGCCGACGATGTCGCAGCCCTTGAGCAGGGCTAGGTTCAGCGGGATCTTCGGGATGTCGCCGGCGGCGAAACCGATCACCAGATAGCGGCCCTCCCAGGCGATGGAGCGCAGGGCGGGCTCGGCATAGTCGCCGCCGACCGCGTCATAGATCACGTCGAAGCCGTTCTCGCCGCCGGCTTCCTTGAAGAGCGCGCCGAGCGCCTTCTGGCCGTCGCGGTCGAAGGGGCCGCGGCCATAGACGACGCCCGCGTCGGCGCCGTGCTTGATGGCCAGGTCGCATTTCTCCTGGGACGAGCAGGCGGCCACGACGCGGGCGCCCATGGCCTTGCCCAGCTCCACGGCTGACAGGCCGACGCCGCCGGCGGCGCCCAGGACCAGCATGGTGTCGCCGGCCTTCAGGTGGCCGCGATCCTTCAGGGCGTGATAGCTGGTGCCGTAGGTGAGGATGAAGGCCGCCGCCACGTCGTGGGGCATGCTGTCGGGGATATGCCACAGACGGTTGGCCGGCAGCAGGACCTCTTCGGCCAGGCCGCCCCAGCCGGTGTTGGCGAGAATACGGTCGCCGACCTTCACATTGGTGACGCCCTCGCCGATCGCCTTGACCACGCCCGACAGTTCTCCGCCGGGGGAGAAGGGCCGGGGCGGCTTCATCTGGTACTTGTCCTCGATCATCAGCACGTCGGGGAAGTTGATCCCCACGGCCTTGGTGCTGATCACGGCGAAGCCGGGACGGACTTCCGGGGAGTCCACATCCTCGTAGGACAGGGTCTCAGGGCCCCCGGTGGTCTTGCTCAGCAGCGCCTTCATCATCGTCTCCCGGACATCGTTTTTCGAAAGTTGGCGGACGCTAGCGCAGCCCTTCCCTGGGCGGAAGTCCGGCGCCGAACATTTGTTTGACCCTGCGCGGCGATGGGCCGATTTGGCGTGGGAGGCGCCAGGCCCTATATTGGCGAGCTTCCAGCCAGCGAGTTCCTCCCCTTGGGCTTCACCCTCGACCTTTCGCGCGCCGCCTCGGTGGCGGCCGCTCCGACGAAGCCGAACCTCTGCGGCCTGACCCGCAAGGGCCTGGTGGAGGCGCTGATCGCCGCCGACGTGGTCCCGGCGCCCAAGGCCAGGATGCGCGCCAACCAGATGTGGCGCTGGATCCACCACTATGGGGTCACCGACTTCGAGGCGATGACCGACATCGCCAAGGAGACCCGCGCGGTCTTGGCGCAGGCCTTCTCCCTGACCCGGCCTGAGATCGTCGAGCGCCAGGTGTCCAAGGACGGCACCCGCAAGTGGCTGATCCGCATGGCGCCGGGCATCGAGGTGGAGACCGTCTACATCCCCGACGTCGGCCGGGCCGGGGCGCTGTGCGTCTCGTCCCAGGTGGGCTGCACCCTGAACTGCACCTTCTGCCACACTGGCACCCAGGCCCTGGTCCGCAACCTGACCGCCGCCGAGATCGTGGCCCAGGTGCAGGTGGCCCGCGACGACCTGGACGAATGGCCGTCTCCCAAGGAGGATCGCCGGCTCTCTAATATCGTCTTCATGGGCATGGGCGAGCCGCTCTACAATCTGGACAACGTCGCCGACGCCATCGACATCATCTCCGACGGCGAGGGCATCGCCATCTCGCGGCGGCGGATCACGGTCTCCACCTCGGGCGTGGTCCCGGAGCTGGAGGCGCTGGGGAACCGCACCCAGGCCATGCTGGCCATCTCCCTGCACGCCACCAACGACCCGCTGCGCGACGTGCTGGTGCCGCTCAACAAGAAGTACCCGATCGAACAGCTGATGGCTGGGATCCGCGCCTATCCGGGCCTGTCCAACGCCCGTCGGGTGACCTTCGAATATGTGATGCTCAAGGGCGTCAACGACAGTCCCGCCGAGGCCCTGGCCCTGGTGAAGCTGATGAAGGGCGTCCCGGCCAAGATCAACCTGATCCCCTTCAACCCCTGGCCGGGGACCGACTATGTCTGCTCCGACTGGGGGGCGATCGAGAAGTTCGCCGCCATCCTCAACCGGGCCGGCTTCGCCTCACCGATCCGCACCCCGCGCGGGCGCGATATCCTGGCGGCCTGCGGTCAGCTGAAGAGCGAGAGCGAGAAGGTCCGCGCCAGCGCCCGGCGCAAGGCCGTGGCGGAGCCCGAGGTCCTGGACTCGCCCGCCGCCTGAACGGTTTTCGCCTCGCCGAAAAGTCCATGCTAACGATGGGGACCGCCAGTTCCCCGCCCAAGGATCCCGATGCCGCCAGAGCTCCAGTCGCCTGAGATCCAGGCCTTCGCCACCGGCTTTCCCATCACCCTGCTGCATGCGGGGCTGACAGTCCTGATCCTGTTCCTCGGCAGCGTCCTCTACGTGCTGCTGACCCCACACCGCGAGATCGCCCTGATCCGCGAGGGGAACTCGGCCGCAGCCCTCTCGCTTGGGGGGGTCATGATCGGCCTGTCCATCCCGCTGGCGGTGTCGCTGACGGCCTCCACATCGCTGATCGAGATCGGCATCTGGGGCGCCTCGACGGTGGTGGTGCAACTGCTGATCTTCCGCCTGGTGGACATGCTGCTGCGCGGCCTGCCCCAGCGAATCCAGGAAGGCGAGATCTCCGCCGCCGCCCTGCTGGTGGGCGCCAAGCTCGCCACCGCCTTGATCCTCGCCGCCGCCGTGGCGGGCTGAGGGGGCCATGCTCTTCCCCAAGCTGCCGGACTGGCTGGTCTATGCGGCTGTGGTGCTGGCGCTGCTGATCGCCGCGGTCGGCCGGCAGGAGCGCGCCGACGCCCCGCCGCCGCCGCCGCCGGTGCCCGGGGAAGAGGGCGTGCCGCTGGGGCCCGCCTCGCCGTTTGATCCCTCCATCGTGGTGGACGTCCCCGCCCAGGCTGAGCCGGGGCTGGGGACCGCCTTTTCCGTGGCCGAGCGCGGGGTCTGGGTCACCGCCCGCCACGTGGTGGACGGCTGCACCCAGGCCGCCATCGTGGTGGCCGAGGGCCGCGGCGTGGCCGCCAAGGTCCGCATCGACCAGCGGGGCGAGGCCGCGATCCTGACCACCGAGGGCGGGGCGCCGCCGCTGCCCCTGGGCCTCGACCAGAAGCTGCGCCGGGGCGACCGCGCCTATCATCCGGGCTTCCCCCAGGGCCAGTCCGGCGAGGCCACCTCGCGGCTGCTGGGGCGTGAGAACCTGGTGGTGCGGGGCCGGGGCGCCCGCACCGAGCCGGTGCTGGTCTGGGCCGAGACCGGCCGCACCGACGGGCTGAAGGGGACGCTGGCGGGCCTTTCCGGCGCGCCGGCCCTCGACAGCGCGGGCCGGGTGATCGGGGTGACCGTCGCCGAGGCTCCGCGCCGGGGCCGCATCTACACCACCGCGCCTGAGACGCTTGGCGCGGCCATGTCCGAGGCCCACGAACGTCCCGCCAGCTTCGCGGTCGGCGAGAGCGTCACCACCGACAACTACGGCCGCGTCGCCGACGCCCTGCGCCGCGACCTGCGGGTGGCCCAGGTGATCTGCCTGTCGACGAACTAGGCCGGTTCGGGTTCGGGGTCGGCCTCTGTCCCGCCGGCCGGCATCTCGGCGGTCCGCGCCGCGACGATGAAGACCAGGATGATCCCCAGCACGCCCAGCAGGGCGGAATAGACGAAGAACACCACATAGCCGGAGCCAAGGGCGGCGGGCGTCACGCCGGACTTCTCCATGGCGCTGGCGAAGGTCTCCGGCGGCAGGCCGGTGAAGAGGGTCTTGAGCCCCGCGAACATGCCGCCCTGGTCGGCGGCCTTGGCCGAGCCCTCCACCACCTTGCCCGACTGCGACGCCACCAGCTTTCCCAGCAGGGCGTAGAAGGACGAGAACATGGCGTACTGGGTGGCGGTGAAGCCGGCGCCCGTCAGGCTGGACATGTAGGCGATCAGGCAGGTGCCGGCGAAGCCCGAGGCGATGTTGTCCACCCCGATGGCGACGCTCAGCGCCCAGAGGTTGGGGCCCTGGAAGGCCAGCCAGGCGAAGACCAGGTTGGAGATGGGGCCAGCGAAGGCGCCGATCACCATGGAGCGCATCAGGCCCAGGCGCGCGACGCAGAAGCCGCCGAGGCCCACCCCGATCACCGACATCACCACGCCCAGCACCTTGCGGACCTCGGCGATCTGCAGCTTGTCGAAGCCGAGGTCGATGTAGAACGGGTTCATGATGTTGAGCACGAAGTCGCTCAGGCGGTAGACGCAGATCAGGGCCAGGATCAGCCCCGCCACGTCGCCGTAGCGGCGGAAGAAGTCGATGAAGGGCGCCCCCAGCGCCGTTGACAGGTAGCGGCCGGGTCTGGTCGGCGCGCCGGGGATCGGCACGGCGGCCACCACGATCAGGGCCACGCCGGTGAGGATGCCGCCGACCTGCGCGAACACCCCGAAGGGCTTGGCTTCCCAGGCCGCCTTGATGGCGTCGCCCAGTTGGGGCTGGCCGATGGCCGCGGTGACCGATTGCAGAACGGTGGCGTTGCCCGCCAGGCCCGAGCCGAAGATCAGGGCGCCCAGCAGGACGATGGCCAGGCGAATGACCCACTCGATCCCGTCGCGCCACGGAACCCCCGCGACGCCCTGGAAGTCGATATCCCGCAGGATGTGCTTGGCCTCGCGCGGCGCCCCCAGCACGCCTGCGACCCCCACCACCATCAGGCCGGCCATCAGGGCGTAGGACAGGCTCCAGCCCACCACGTCGGACATGGCCAGCGGAACGACGCCGGCCACGATCATGGCGATGCGGTAGCCCCACTGGTAGGCGGCCGCCATGGCGCCTTGCTTCTCGGTGTCGGCCGCCTCGATGCGCCAGGCGTCGATGACGATGTCCTGGGTGGCCGAGGTGAAGCCCACGAACACCGCGAAGGCGGCCATCAGGCCGAGGCTGGTCTTGGGATCCACCCCAGAGATCAGCCACAGGCCCAGCATGATCAGGGCCTGGCAGACCAGCATCCAGGAGCGGCGGTGGCCCAGCCACTGGGTCAGGCCCGGTATGGCCGCCCGGTCGATCATCGGGGCCCAGAGCAGCTTGAGAGAATAGGCCAGGGTCGCCAGGCTGAAGAAGGCGATCACCTCCAGGCTCAGCCCCGCGTCACGGAGCCAGGCCGACAGGGTGTCGAAGATCAGCAGGTTGGGCAGGCCGGACGCGAAGCCCAGGGCCAGCATGACCAGGGCGCGGCGCTCGCCATAGACCTTGATGGCGCTCCAGGCGCTGCGCTTCGGCGCGGCTTCGATGGTCATGGCGGCCTCCCCCGAGATCGGCGCCGGGGGCGGCCCCCGACCTAGCCGACCTTGGCGCGGTCCGTCGTTTCCGTCCAGCCGCCGCGGGTCAGCCTGGCCAGGATCCCGCGCAGGGCGTCCGGAGCCAGCGGCTTGACCAGGAAGTCGTTCATGCCCGCCGCCAGGCAGGCGTGGCGGTCGTCCTCGAAGGCGTTGGCGGTGAGCGCCACCACCGGGGTGTCGAGGCCCGACGCGCGAAGGGCTCGCGTGGCGTCGAGGCCCGACATGCCGGGCATGCGCATGTCCATCAGGATCAGGTCGTAGCGGCCGACCTTGAGGGCCGCCATGGCGTCCTCGCCGCCGCCGGCATGGTCGACCTTGCAGCCCTCGCGGGCCAGCAGGGTGCGGGCCAGCAGGGCGTTGATGGCGTTGTCCTCCACCAGCAGCACCCGCGCGCCGGGCGCGATGGCGGGCGCGATGCGTTCGTCCTCCACCGCATCGGCGCGCTGGGCGCCTTCGCCCAGGACGGCCAGGACCCGCTCGGCCAGGGAGGCGCGGCGCAGGGGCTTGATCAGGTAGCCGGCGAAGCCCTGGGCCCGGTAGGTCTCGATGCGGGCCCGTTCGTTCGGCGGCAGCAGGATGATGGCGGGACGGGAGTCCGGCGGGCAGGAGGGGGCCAGGGCGTGGTCCACCAGCAGGACCTGGGCCTGCTTGCCCTCGCCGATGACCGCCTGGCCGCCGGCGGCCGCGATCTGGCGGCGCGCGGCCTCGGCGACCACCGGGTTGGGGGAGAGAACGCCCACCGTTCGGCCGGCCAGGGGCGCCTCGCCGAGCGCCGTGATGCGGGGGAAGGCCGCCTCGAACCAGAACAGCGCGCCGCCGCCGGGGGCGTCCTCGACGCCCACCTCGCCGTCCATGGCCGCGGCCAGCTTGCGGGCGATGGCCAGGCCCAGGCCCGCGCCGCCCAGCTGGGCGCCGTCATAGGAGGGGTCGGCCTGGGCGAAGGCCTCGAAGATCTTCTCCCGCGCCGCCTGGGTGACCCCGGGGCCGGTGTCGGAGACGCTGAAGCGCAGGCGCGAGCCGTCGCGCTCGGTGACGCTCAGCAGGACCCCGCCGGTCTCGGTGAACTTCACGGCGTTGCCCGCGAAGTTGAGCAGGATCTGGCGCAGACGGCCCTCGTCGGCCAGAGCCTGGCCGATGCCGGGAGGGGCGGCCCAGGCGACCTCGAGGCTCTTTTCCTGGGCGCGCGGCGAGAGCAGTTCGCTCACCGAGCGCAGCAGGCCCTCGACCTCCATGGTGGCCGGATGCAGTTCGATCTTGTCGGCGCCCAGCTTGGCGAAGTCGAGCACGTCATTGACGAGAGCCAGCAGGTGTTCGCCGGAGTCCCGCAGGGCGGCGACATAGGCCCGCTGCTCGGCCGTGAGGCCTGTGCCTTCCAACAGACGCGCCATGCCCAGCACCCCATTCAGCGGGGTGCGGAACTCGTGGCTGAGCGAGGCGAGCTGCTCGGCGCTGACGCGGGCGTCGGGGGCGGTGGGAGTGGGGATCTTGCGGGCCATGGGATGAGCCTAGCCCGCGCGGCTTAACGGGCGGTCAAGCGCCCGCGCCGCCCCGCGACGGATGCAACTTTCTGGCGTAGCGAACGGCGGTATGTGAGTTGGCCGCCCGCGGGCCGCAAATGACTGATCGATAAGCGAAACTGGCGCATCTGCACCGTTACGGCTGGACGCCGGTTCGGCCCCGCACTTAACTATCCACCTTATGGGCGAGCACTGGAAATGGCCGAGGATCCCGTCGAACTCCTCACGCCGCGCGAGCGGGAATGTCTTCGCCTGGTGGACCGACATCTGAGTTCCAAGCAGATCGCCCGTGAACTGGGCATGTCCAAGACCTCCGTCGACACCTATTGCGACCGCGCGCGGCGCAAGCTGGGGGTCGATGACCGCTACACCGCCGCGCGGCGCCTGGTCGACCACGACCGCGGTGTCCTGATCGCGTCAGGACACGATCCGATCAGGACAGACAGCCGACCTCCCGCAGCGCCTTCTCGGGGCGACAGGGGAGGACAGGCCGATGGCCGACTGGATGAAAGCATTGCTCGAGGTGGACCCGTCCCAGCCGGACTGGGAAGGCCAGGAGCAGAGGGCGGCGGTGAACCGGGTGATGCGGTTGCGCCAGGAGGTGCAGGTCTTCGAGGCCCGCTGGCCGGCGCTGGAGGACGAGGCGTCTCCGACCCCGAGCTTCACCTGGAGCCAGCTGGAGCGGCAGCTCGCCGATCTGGCGGGCTGTCCGGTCAAGGCGGGGATGGCTCGCGACCTGATCTCGGCCACCCGCAAGATGTCGCGCTTCAAGCCCCCGGAAATGGTCCTGCGGGAAATCCTCTGCATGACCTGGGCGCTCTTGGACGAGGGCTTTCAGCCCTCGCCGGAGGGATCGGCCGAAATGCCCTGACCCCCGCCGTCCGACTGGGGCTGATCGGCCTGATCGCCATCATCACCGCGCTTGCCTTCGGGGGCATGCTGGCCGGCCTCCGCGCCCTGCAAGACCTCGCCTAGCTAACCCCCAAACCCCATTCGTTTTAGCAGCAACGCGCCGGGTCGCCCGGCGTGCAGGAGATCCCTCATGCTCAAGCAACGCCGTCTGGTGGCCGACCAGGTCGCCGCCAGCCTCTTCGAAGCCGAAGCCGCCATTGACCTCGCCCTGGCCAAGGCCGCCGCCCTGGCCGGCATCATGCCGGGCCTGCGCTCCGAAGCTGGCATCTCGGCCCTGATCGGCCAGGGCGCCGTGGAGCGGGCCAGTGAGGCCCTCGCCGCCCTGGCGACGGCGCGGCGCGCCATCTGCGAGACCCACATGGAACTCAGCATCGCCCAGAAGCAGATGGGCCTGGGCGCCGTGATGTACGGCGACTCCCTGCCCAAGCCGCAGATGGCGGGCGACGCCGCCCCGACCCTGCGCGCCGTGGCCCGGGCCGCGCGCGCCGCCTGAACACACCGCTACAAGCCAAGGCCGACTTCTGCCAAGGTCGGGCCCTCAGTCGCTGGGGGCCCGACGCCTTTGGTCTTCGCCACCCTCGCCCAGCAGACCTGGATCGCCCTGATGCTCCTGGTCTCCGGTTTCGCCCTGTGGCGGGGCAAGGGGCCTGAGCGGGCCATCGCCCTGGCCAACCTGGCGGCCTGGATCCTGACCCCGCTCGCCTACCGCAACAGCCTGATGGACCCCCAGTGGGGGGTCTTCATCGTGGACGGGATGTTCATGCTGCTGCTGGTCTGGTTCGCGGCCACCACCGACCGAAACTGGCTGTTGTTCGCCGCGGCCTTCCAGCTGCTGGCGGTGATCACCCACATCGCCATCGCCGTCGATCCCGGAGTCCGCACCCTGGCCTATTTCCGGGGGCTGGTGATCTGGAGCTATCTGGTGCTGGGGGCGCTCGCGGTCGGCGCCTGGAACATGCACCGCGAACGGTTAGCCCACCGGGCTTAGGCCGCCCGCGCCGACCCGCCGATAGATCAGCGCCTCGGCGACGTGCACCCGCTTGATCGGCCCTGCCCCCTCCAGGTCGGCGATGGTGCGGGCCAGCCGCAGGGTGCGGGTCCAGCCCCGCGCGGTCAGGCCATTGGCCTCGGCGGCCTTGGCCAGCAGGGCCTTGGCCTGCGGATCAAGCTCGGCGATGGTCTCCAGCCATCCCCCCTCGGCCCGGGCGTTGACCGGGGCGGCGTGCTCGTGGCCCGACGTCGTCGCGCGCTCGGCGGCCAGGTCGCGAGCCTGGGCCACCCGTGCGGCGGCCTCGGCGGTGCCTTCGGTGGGCGCCGGCAGGGCGAGGTCGGCGGCGCTGACTGGGGGCACGTCGATCTGCAGGTCGATTCGGTCGAGGAAGGGGCCCGAGACCTTCATCTGATAGTCGGTCTGACAGCGGGGCGCGCGGCCGCAGGCGCCGCGTCCAGGCCCGCCGTAGCCGCACTTGCAGGGGTTCTGGGCGGCCACCAGCTGGAAGCGAGCCGGATAACGGACGTGGGCGTTGGCGCGGGCCACCACCACCTCGCCGGTCTCGAGGGGCTGGCGCAGGCTGTCCAGGGCCTGGGCCGAGAACTCCGGCAGTTCGTCCAGGAACAGCACGCCGTTGTGGGCCAGCGACACCTCGCCCGGCTTCACCCGGACGCCGCCGCCAGTCAGGGCCGCCATGGTGGCGGAGTGGTGCGGGGTGCGAAATGGGCGCGCCCGGGTCAGTTCGCCCTTGGCGATCAAGCCGGCCACCGAGTGGATCATCGAGGTCTCCAGCAGCTCGGCGGGCGAGAGCGGGGGCAGGAGGCCAGGCAGGCGGGCGGCCATCATCGATTTGCCCGAGCCTGGAGGTCCGGTGAACAACAGGTTGTGGCCCCCCGCCGCGGCGATCTCCAGGGCGCGC
The DNA here is from genome assembly GCF_042714595.1 of Phenylobacterium ferrooxidans. Lineage (NCBI taxonomy): Bacteria > Pseudomonadati > Pseudomonadota > Alphaproteobacteria > Caulobacterales > Caulobacteraceae > Phenylobacterium > Phenylobacterium ferrooxidans. Next base: position 53,348 of record NZ_JAOTJD010000009.1, read on the forward strand.
TTGGCGTTCTCCTGGCCCTTCACCTCCCGCAGGTCGGGGACCCGCTCGCCGTCGAGGATGGCGCCGGGCTTGGGGGCGCCCAGCATCTGGGTCCCACGGAAGTGGTTCACCAGCGAGATCAGCGAGGGCGCGGCCAGGATCTGGGTGTCGCCGGCCCAGGCGGCCTCCGCCCCACAGGCCTCGGGGCAGATCAGGCCCAGGCCCAGGGCGCCCGCCGCCACCGAGGCGGGCAGGGCGCCGGCCACCGCGACGATTCGGCCATCCAGGGAGAGCTCCCCCATGGCCGCCCACTCCGTCAGCCGGTCGGGGGGGATGATCCCCATGGCGGCCATGACGGCGAGCGCGATGGGGAGGTCATAGTGGCTCCCCTCCTTGGGCAGGTCGGCAGGGGCCAGGTTGACGATGATCCGCTTTCCCGGCAGCGACAGGCCGAGACCGGAGAAGGCGGCCCGCACCCGTTCACGGCTCTCACCCACCGCCTTGTCGCCGAGACCCACGAGAATGAAGGCGAACTCGCCGCCGGTGAGTTGCACCTCGACATCGACCCGCCGGGCCTCAACCCCTTGAAACGCCAGCGTGACGACCCGTGCTGCCATGGCTCACGTCCCCGGTTTGAGCATGTTTTATCCACAACCCCATCACGCCGCGCGGGTCGGATCAAGAACAAAAAAGGAACTTATGGAGAAGATGAGGGGTTTCCGTGGCCTAGACCACTCTTCTCATCTCAGAAGCTAGACTGTGGCGCGAATCGCTTCAACACGTTCCCAGAGCAGGACTGTCGCATCGACGCCGGTGAACCTTTTCAAGGCCACCGCCCCCGTAGGTGACGTCACATTGATCTCGGTGAGGTAGTCGCCGATCACGTCGATGCCGACGAACATCAGGCCCCGGCGTTTCAGCTCCGGCCCGATGACGCCGCACAGCTCCAGGTCCCGCGCCGTCAGCTCCACGGCCTCGGCGCGTCCGCCCACCGCCAGGTTGGAGCGGATCTGGCCGGCGCTGGGCACCCGGTTGATGGCCCCCACCGGCTCGCCGTCCACCAGCAGGATGCGCTTGTCGCCCTTCACCACCGCCGGCACGTACTTCTGGGCGATGACCGGCTCGCGGCTGATCATCCGGTGCAGGTCCAGCATGGCGTCCAGATTGGGGTCGTCGGCCAGCAGCCGCGCCACGCCCGAGCCGCCCGCGCCATTCAGCGGCTTGAGCACGATATCGCCCTGGCGGGCGCGGAACTCATAGATCGCCTCGAGATCCGAGGTGATCAGGGTCGGCGGCTGCACGCCCGGGAAGGTGGTCACGAACAGCTTTTCCGGCGCGTTGCGCACCTCGGTGGGGTTGTTCACCACCAGGGTCTTGGGGTGGATGGCGTCCAGGAAATGGGTCGAGGTGATGTAGGCCATGTCGAAGGGCGGGTCCTGGCGCAGCAGGACGACATCGAACTCCGACAGGTCGCGGGTCTCCCACGGGCCGAAGGTCGCGTGAGCGCCCTTCACCGGCTGGACGGTCACCGAACGGCCCTTGGCGGTGAGCCTGCCGCTTTCCAGGGCCATGCGCTCGGGCGTGTAGACCCACAGGGTGTGACCCCGTTCCTGGGCCGACTGCATCATCAGGAAGGTCGTATCGCCTTCGATATTGATCCCCTCGAGGGGGTCCATCTGGACGGCGACCTTCAGGGACATGGGCGGGCTTCCTTGCAAGCTGAGGCGTTCAGATAGGTCGGGGCGGGCGCGAGCGCCAGCGCTGCTTAGTTGAGTTGCAGCCGCACGCGCTCGCGGTGGGCGCGGGCGGCCAGCGCCGCGCCGCCGTCCAGGGTCGAGGCCTGGGCCAGGGCCTGGAGGGCGCCGGCCAGGGCGCCCTGGCCCTCGCGGGCGGCGGCGACGTCCAGCCAGGGGCGATGGTCGCTGGGGTCCAGCAGGGCGCGGCGCAGGGCGGCGCGTTCGGCGCGGCCGAAGTCGCGAGCCGCCACGGCCCGGGCGAAGATGTTGTTCTGCAGCCGCATCAGCACGGCGCGGTCGGGGGCGGGCGCCATCAGCCGGTCCAGACGGTCGGCGACGTTGGGGGTGAGGCCGGCGTGCAGGGCCCGCCGGGTGAGCTCCGAGGGTAGGACCACCCGGCCCTCGCTGTAGGGGTCGAGGGCCAGGGGCCCCTCGTGGGTCTCGATCCGCAGCAGGAAGTGGCCGGGGAAGTCGACGCCCTGGACGCTGAGGCCGCATTTTCGCGCGACGTGCAGGTAGTAGATTCCCAGGGCCACCGGCAGGCCCTTGCGGCGCTCGGCCACCGACAGGATGTCGGCGTTGTCGGGGTGCTCGTAGGTGAAGAGGTCTCCCCCCATGGCCAGGTCCCCGGCCATGGTCTCGGCCAGGGCTTCCTCGGGGCTTTCGGTGGCCAGACGATGGGTCAGGTGCTCAATCCCGGACTCGCCGAGGTCGCGGGCCTGCTGGGCGTCGCGGCTGGGGTCCTCGTGCAGGGCGCAGGCGATGGCGGCTTCCAGCAGGGGGAAGTCGCCGTCCACGCACTGCCCCGCTTGGGTCAGATAGGCCTCAGCGTCTTCGCGACTCATGACAGCTCACGCACCTCTCCAGGCGTCTGGACTATGTCTTGGAAGTCTGCCCGGCGCGAGGGCGATAAGGTCCAGACGCACGGCGGCGTTGTGCAGGGCCGGCCGGCGGGCGGCCAGGGTGGCTCCGGCGCGCCGCAGCCGGGCCCGCTGATCGGCGCTGACCGCCTCCATCGCCGCCAGCATCGTCGTGCGCGACTTGACCTCGACCACCGCCAGGACCCCGCCCCGATGGGCCAGCAGGTCGATCTCGGCCTGGGGGGTCTTCAGGCGAAAGCCCAGGATGCGGTAACCCTTCAGCATCAGCCAGATCGCCGCCCAGACCTCGGCGCGCCGCCCGGACAGCCGGGCCGCAGCTCCGCGGGCCTGACGGATCGGGTTCACGGCCTGGCGTCCTTGAGGGCCATGGCGCGCTTGTAGAGTTCGCGGCGGGGCAGGCCCAGCGCCTTGGCCACCTCGCTGGCGGCGTCGGCCGTGCCCAGGCGCTCAAGGGCCTGGGTCAGGGCTGTATCCACATCGGCCTCGGTGGCGGCTTCCTCGCGGCCGGGGCCGACGACAATGACGAACTCGCCCTTGGGCGCGGCGAACCGCTTGTCAGCGGCCAGCTGGTCCAGGGGCGCCCGGGTCACGGTCTCGTAGAGCTTGGTGAGTTCGCGGGCCACGGCGGCCTCGCGAGGCCCGAAGACGGCGGCCATGTCGGCGAGGCTGGCGGCCACGCGGGAGCCGCCCTCGAAGAACACCAGGGTGGCCCGCAGGCCGGCCAGCTCCTGGAAGAAGGTTCGGCGCGCGGCGCTCTTGGGGGGCGGGAAGCCGGCGAACAGGAAGCGGTCGGTGGGCAGGCCCGCGACGGTGAGCCCCGCCAGCAGGGCCGAGGCCCCGGGGATCGGATAGACCGGCAGCCCCTCCGCCATCGCCTCCCGGGCCAGGCGGTAGCCGGGGTCGGAGACAAGGGGGGTGCCGGCGTCAGACACCAGGGCCACCCGTCCGCCTTCGCTCAGAATCTGCAGGGCCTTGGGCCCGGCCCGGTCGGCGGAGTGCTCGTCATAGCGCTCCAGCTTCTTCGACAGGCCGTAGGCGCTCAGCAGCTTGCCCGCCACCCGGGTGTCCTCGGCCAGGACCAGGTCGCAGGCCGAGAGCACGTCGAGGGCGCGCAGGGTGATGTCCCGCAGATTCCCGATCGGCGTCGCCACCAGATAGAGGCCCGGCGCCAGGGGGGCTTCGGATAGGGCGGGCGGCGGCGGGCGGGGGGACATGGGCGAGGAATCGCCGGTTCGGCCGCCCATGGCAAGCTTGGGCTCAGGCCAGGGCCAGCCGGCTGGTGACCCAGTTGAGCACCAGGCGCCCCGCCGGGGTGGCTCGCAGGCGCTCGGGATCGGCGGCGACTAGGCCAGCTTGCACCAGGCTTCGCACCTCAGGATGGGCCGGCGTCAGGGCGAGCGCCGCGATCTCGGCGAAGGTGACGCCGTCCTCGATGCGCAGGCCGGCCAGCAGGCGCTCCTCGGCGGCCTGTTGGGGTGAGAGCGCCTCGCGGGTCACCCAGCCGAGGCCGGTCTCGGCCACCCTGGCGATGTAGTCGGCGGGCCTGGTGGCGGCGAAGGTGGCGGTGCGGGCGCCGTCCACGGTGAGGCGGCCGTGGGCGCCAGGGCCCGCGCCCACATAGTCCTGGCCGCGCCAATAGACGAGGTTGTGCCGGGAGCGGGCGGCCTCGCCCCGCGCATGGTTGGAGACCTCATAGGCGGTAAACCCGGCGGCGGTCAGGGTCTCCTGGGTCACGTCGAACAGTTCGGCGGCCAGGTCCTCGCCGGGCGGGACCAGGGTGCCGCGTTTCACCGCGCGGTCGAAGGCGGTGCCGGCCTCGATGGTGAGCTGGTAGGGCGACAGGTGCTCGGCGCCCAGGCCGATGGCCTCGGCGAGTTCAGCCCGCCAGGCGTCGGTGGTCTGGCCGGGGCGCGCATAGATCAGGTCCAGCGACAGGCGCGGGAACAGCTTCGCGCCGAGGGCTGCCGCGCGCCGGGCCTCGTCAGCCCCGTGGTTGCGGCCGAGCAGGGCGAGGCTGGCGTCATCAAGGGCCTGGACCCCGAGGGACAGCCGCTGCACCCCGGCGGCGGCGAAGCCCGCGAACCGCCCGGCCTCGGCGTCGGTCGGATTGGCCTCCAGGGTGATCTCCAGGTCCGGCGCGGGCGTCCAGAGGCTTCGGCAAAGGGCGATCATCTCCCCGGCCCACTCGGGATCCATCAGCGACGGCGTGCCGCCCCCCAGGAAGATGGAGGTCAGCTCTCGGGGGCCGGTCAGCTCCCGCTGCCGGCGCAGGTCGGCGAGGATGGCGTCCTTCAGGGCAAGCTGTTCGGCGCCCCGCCCCCGGTCGCGCAGGACGTTGAAGTCGCAATAGGGGCAGATGCGCGCGCAGTAGGGCCAGTGGATATAGACCCCGAGCGGCGCCAGCGGCGTCAAAGGATGGCTGCCTTGAGCTTCGCGAAGGCGAGCGCCCGGTGGCTCATTGCGTCCTTGGCGGCGGGGTCCATCTCCCCGAAGGTCAGGTCGTGGCCCAGCGGCGTGAAGATGGGGTCGTAGCCGAAGCCCTTGGTTCCGCGCATCGGGAAGGTCAGGGTCCCGTCCACCCGGCCCTCCACCACCACGGCGGGGCCATGGGGCCAAGCGATGGCGAGCGCGCTGGTGAACCAGCAGGAGAGATCCTCCGAGCTGCTTTCTTCCACTCGTTCCTGGACCTTGCCCATGGCCACCGAGAAGTCCTTCCCCGGCCCCGCCCAGCGGGCCGAGAAGATGCCCGGGGCGCCGTCGAGGGCGGCCACCGACAGGCCGGAATCATCGGCCAGCGCGATCAGGCCGCTGGCGTCGGCGGCGGCGCGGGCCTTCAGCAGGGCGTTGCCGACGAAGGTGGTCTCAGTCTCGTCAGGCTCGGCCAAGCCCAGCTCGCCGGCGGTCACCAGGGAGAAACGGTTCTCCAGGATGGCGGCGATCTCCACGACCTTGCCTGGATTGTGGGTCGCCACCACCAGCCGCGCGCCGGGTTCGAGCTTGAGCGCCATGGGAAAACCTCCGGTTGGGACGGGAGCGCGGACCATAGTCGCCAGGCGCGAACCGTTCAATTGCAAGGGTTTGCGCGCCCCCAAGCTCAACATTACCAATGTTTCATATCGTTTTTCGATAATTTTCTTGATCGAAAAGCGATGCGCCCATATTGACTATCGACATCGGGCGGCGACGGGCCGCCCACCACACCAAGCGCCGCCAAGGCGGCGCAAACCTGGAGATGAAGTCATGTTTTCGCCTGTGATGACCTGGATGGACCGCGCCCTGATGCAAGTCGTGGTCGTTCTCGCCGCCCTCCCCGTGGTGGCCTTGGTGGCCGGCGCCCTGGTCGGCTAGTAGAAGTGCTCAAGCCAGACGCTTCCCGCCGCCAGCCGCCGCGTTGGCGGCGGAGCCACACCAGCGGGGAGATACAGTTGATGCGCGCCCTGGGTCCCGGCTCGGTTTCGAGCTTCCTGAAGATCATCCTCGACGTGGTCTATGTGGCCCTGTGGATCGGCATCGGCGTCGTCGGCGTCCTGATGCTCGCCGCCCTGCTGCTGAGCTTCAATCCCGAGCTGATCGCCAACCTGTCCCTGAACGCCGAGGGGGCGTCGGTGGTCAGCCGCGGTCCTGTCCTGGCCGGCGGCCTGCTCGCCGCGGCCCTCTACATGGCCGGCCTGCAGGTGATCGTGGCGCGCCTGCGCCAGATCTTCGCCACCCTGACGGCCGGCGACCCCTTCCATCCGGACAATGTGCTGCGCCTGCGGGTGATCGGCCTGGCGCTCGGCAGCCTGGAACTGGTGCGCTACGCCGTCCGCTTCGCCGGCGACTGGCTCGACTTGGCCCAGACCAAGAGCAGCCAAGGTTTCAGCCTGACGGCCTGGTTCTCGGTCCTGGTGGTGTTTGTGCTCGCTGAGGTGTTCCGCGAAGGCGCGCGCCTGCGCCGCGAAGCGGAGCTGACGATCTGATCATGCCTATTCGAGTCCTGCTCGACCGCGTGCTGCTGGAACGCCGCATGTCGCTCACCGAACTTGCCGACCGCGTCGGCGTCACCATCGCCAACCTGTCGATCCTCAAGACCGGCAAGGCCCGCGCCGTACGCTTTTCCACCCTGGCGGCCTTGTGCCGCGAGCTAGACTGCCAGCCCGGCGACCTGCTGCACTACGAGGCTGGACCCTCCGACGACCTGCCGGACGACGAGGACGGCTGAACACGGTGGCGTGATGACGCAGCGCGGCAAAAAACTGTGCGCGCGTGTGCAAATAGTTCGACTGAGCGGTGCTTAGATATTGCCACGTAAGGCTTTCGCTCCTATATGCGCTGCAACAATTGCTGCATTGCACAAAGGAGCTACCCATGGCTCGCGCCATTGAAAGCCTGATCGACCGCCTGATGGCCCCCTTCGCCGACGAGCTGGCCCGCCTGCCTGCCTCGGCCTTCCGCCAGCTGCTGAACGGTCTCTAGGACCCGTACCCATCGCTCTCCAGCGGTGTCGCGTTCGAAACGGGCGGCCCTCTCCAGGGCCGCCCGTTTTGCATTCTATTTCCGGGCGCCGGCTTCCTGCTGCATGAGGCAGAGTTCGCTGATCCCCTTGCGGGCCAGGGCGAACAGGGCCTCGAATTCATCCTGGCTGAAGCCGCGCTTCTCGCCGGTGGCCTGGATCTCCACGATGTCCCCCGAGCCGGTCAGGACGAAGTTGGCGTCGGCCTCGGCGTTGGAGTCTTCCTCGTATTCGAGGTCGAGAACCGGGACGCCGTTATAGATGCCGCAGGAAATCGCCGCGACCTGGTCGGTGATCGGGTCCTGGGTGATCAGGCCTTCCTCCATCAGGTAGTTGACGGCCTGGCGCAGGGCGACCCAGGCGCCGGTGATGGCGGCGGTGCGCGTGCCCCCGTCGGCCTGGATCACGTCGCAGTCGATGGAGATCTGGCGCTCCCCCAGCAGGGTCGGGTTGATGATGGCGCGCAGGGAGCGGCCGATCAGGCGCTGGATTTCCTGGGTGCGCCCCGACTGCTTACCTTCCGAAGCCTCGCGGCGGCCCCGGGTGTGGGTGGCCCGCGGCAGCATGCCGTACTCGGCGGTGACCCAGCCCTGGCCGCGGCCGCGCATGAAGCCCGGGACCCGATCCTCCACGCTGGCGGTGATCAGCACCTTGGTGTGGCCAAAGGTGATCAGGCAGGAGCCCTCCGCATAGCGATTGACCCCGGTTTCGATGGTCACGGCGCGAAGAAGCTCGGGAGTGCGGTCAGAAGGGCGCATGAAGGGCTCGGATATGAGCGCGACGTCTTGCGCCGCAGAGGGTCGCGCTTATCCTAGAATACAGAGGTTCCGTCCATGGTTCTGACCTGCCTAGCTCCTTGACCAGCTCGCTCTTGACCGGCGGGCCTTCGCTCGCCGCCCTGGATGAACGCGCCCGCGACATCTTCCGCCGCGTCGTGGAAAGCTATCTGGAGACCGGCGACCCGGTGGGCTCCCGCACGCTTTCCAAGGGTGGGGTGCATCTGTCTCCCGCCTCGATCCGCAACACCATGCAGGACCTGACCCAGCTCGGTTTGCTGGGGGCGCCCCATGTCAGCGCCGGCCGGCTGCCGACCCACGCGGGCCTGCGCCTGTTCGTCGACGGCCTGATGGAGGTGGGCGACGTCGGCGAGGAGGAGCGGCGGTCCATCGAGCACCGCCTCACCGGCCGGGGCCAGACCTTCGACGACGCCCTCAACGAGGCCAGCGCCATCCTCTCGGGTCTGGCGGGCGGGGCCGGGGTGGTGGTCACCCCGGTGCGCGACGCTGGCGTAAAGCACGTGGAGTTCGTGTCGCTCTCGGCCGACCAGGCGCTCGCCGTCATGGTCTTCGACGACGGGGCGGTGGAGAACCGCCTCATGGCCCTGACCGCCGGGGTGACGCCGAGCGCCCTGCAGGAGGCGTCGAACTTCCTCAACACCCGTCTGCGCGGCAAGACCCTGGCCGAGGCCGGGCGCGAGATGCGCACCGAACTGGACACCGCCCGCCGGCAGCTCAACGAGACCGCCGCCCGGCTGGTGGAGGATGGCCTGGCCGCCTGGGGCGGGGGCGAGGTGGCCGAGCGCGCCCTGATCGTGCGGGGCCGCGGCAATCTTCTGGCCGATCCGGAGACCCTGGACGACCTCGAGCGCGTTAGGATGCTGTTCGACGACCTCGAACAGAAGGAACAGCTCATCGGGCTGCTGGACGGGGTCAACGAAGCCCAGGGCGTGCGCATCTTTATCGGGGCCGAAACCCGGCTGTTTTCGCTTTCGGGTTCCGCCGTGATCGCCGCGCCCTATATGACGGGCGGTCAGAAGGTGCTGGGCGCGATCGGAGTGATCGGTCCGGCCCGCCTAAACTATGCCCGGGTCATCCCGCTGGTGGACTATACCGCCCGCGTGCTGTCCCAGGTCCGAGAACGCGTGAAGGATTGAACATGTCCGACGATCATACGCCGGCCGAAGACGTCAACGAGATCGCCGATGCGGCGATCGACCACATCGAGGCCCTCACCGCCGAGAACAAGGGGCTGAAGGAGCAGGTGCTGCGCTACGCCGCCGAGGCGGAGAACACCCGCCGCCGCGCCGAGCGCGAGGCCAATGACGCGCGCGCCTACGCCATCCAGAAGTTCGGCAAGGACCTGCTGGCCGCCGCCGACAACATGGGCCGCGCGCTCGCCGCCGCCCCGGCCGACAGCGCCGACACGGTGGTGAAGAACTTCGTGGTCGGCGTGGAGATGACGGCCAAGTCGCTGCAGGCCGCCTTCGAGACCAACGGGCTGAAGAAGATCGAGCCCGAGAAGGGCGTGAAGTTCGACCCGCACCAGCACCAGGCCATGATGGAGCAGCCCTCCACCGAGGTCGGCGCCGGCGGGGTGATCCAGGTGCTGCAGCCGGGTTACGAACTGCTGGGCCGGCTGATCCGCCCGGCCATGGTGGTGGTGGCGGCCAAGGGCTCCACGGGGCCGAGCGCCGCGGCTGCGGAAGCCACGGGCGCCCCGGTCAATCCCTATGCGGCCAACGACGCCAGCCACGATGCGGCTCACGACGGCGACGCGGTGGACACCAAGGCCTGACCTGGCCGCGGGGTTTTAGGTCTTGGCGTCCGGCTTGCGCAGGCGGATGAGGCCTTCCTGGGTGACCGAGGCGACGAGGTCGCCCTTCTGGTCGTAGATCGAGCCGCGCACGAAGCCCCGCCCGCCCGACGCCGAAGGGCTGTCCTGGTGGTAGAGGTGCCATTCGTTGAAGTTGGACGGCTTGTGGAACCACATGGCGTGGTCGAGGCTGGCCGACTGCAGGCCGGGGGTCTGCCACTCGACGCGGTGCGGGCGCATGGCGGTCGAGAGCATGTTCATGTCCGACGCATAGGCCATGATCACCTGGTGCATGTGCGGATCGGCGCCGATGGGGGCCGTGGCGCGGAACCAGACGCTGTTCTCGGCGGGCTTGGGGCCCTTGCTCCAGGAGGACGGACCGACCGAACGCATCTCGATGGGCCGCGGACGCGACATCATCTTGCGCATCTCCTCCGGGGCCTTCTCCATCATCTTGCGCTGCTTGACGGAGTCGTCCTCCAGGTCTGCAGGACCCGGCACGTCAGGCATAGGCGCCTGGTGCTCGAAGCCCTCTTCCAGGACCTGGAAGGAGGCGGCGAGGTTGAAGATCTGCTTGCCGTTCTGGATGGCCACCACCCGCCGCGTGGTGAAGGTGCCGCCGTCGCGCGAGCGATCCACGTCGAAGACGATCGGCACGCGCGGATCGCCCGGGCGGATGAAGTAGCAGTGCAGCGAGTGGCAGACGCGGTCCTCGACCGTCTCATAGGCCGCCAGCAAGGACTGGGCGATCACCTGGCCCCCGAAGATGCGGCCCGGTCCCATGGACGGGCTGACGCCCCGGAACAGGTTCAGCTCCAGGCGCTCCAGCGACAGGGTCTCGGGCAGGCTCTCGGGAGTGTCCATATGCGTCTCGAAATATGCTGCAAGTGCGAAAGGCGCTGGATTAGGCCCATAGCGGCGCTCGGGCAAGGCGGTAGAATTACGCACGCCGATGGTCCAAAAGCCGCAGATGCCCTTCGACGCCACCGTCCTGACCATGTTTCCCGAGGCCTTCCCAGGTCCGCTCGGCGTTTCGCTGATCGGCACGGCCTGGCGCGAGCAGGGGCTCTGGTCCTTGGAAACAGTGGACATTCGGGGATTTTCCAAGGATAAGCGCGGCTTCCTGGACGACACCCCCGCGGGTGGCGGCCCGGGACAGGTGATGCGAGCGGACGTCATCGCCTCTGCGCTGGACAGCGTGGAGCGGCGAGGACGGCCGCTTTTGTATATGAGCGCCCGGGGTCAGCCCCTGACCCAGGCGCGGGTTCGAAAGTGGGCTGACGGGCCTGGACTGATCGTCCTGGCCGGCCGGTTCGAGGGGGTGGACCAGCGGGTGCTTGACGCCCGAGGGTTCGAGGAGGTCGCCGTCGGCGACGCGGTGCTCGCCGGTGGCGAGGCTGCGGCCCTGGTGACGATCGAGGCGTGCGTACGGCTGGTCCCCGGTGTGTTGGGGCAGGCCGAGAGTTTGAGTGAAGAAAGCTTCGAGGACGGGCTCCTCGAGCATCCGCAATATACGCGACCGCGGACGTTCGAAGGCCTGCATATCCCCGAGGTGCTGCTGAGCGGCCATCACGCCCTGGTGCGGAAATGGAGAGCTGAGCAGCGCGAAGAGACGACGCGGAAGCAGCGGCCGGACTTGTGGGCGCGGCGAACCGCCAATCAACAGCCAAAGGGCGATTAAGCCCGAAGACCTAGAGGACCACCCGATGAACATCATCCAGCAGCTGGAAGACGAAGAGCGCAACCGCCTTCTCGCCACCCGCAAGATCCCCGATTTCCAAGCCGGCGACACCCTTCGCGTCAACGTGAAGATCAAGGAAGGCGAGCGCGAGCGCGTCCAGGCCTATGAAGGTGTCTGCATCGCCCGTCAGGGCGGCGGCATCAACGAGAGCTTCACCGTCCGCAAGATCTCCTTCGGCGAAGGCGTGGAGCGGGTGTTCCCGACCCACTCGCCGATGATCGAGTCCATCGAGGTGAAGCGCCGCGGCGTCGTGCGTCGCGCCAAGCTCTATTATCTGCGCGACCGTCGCGGGAAGTCGGCCCGGATCGCCGAACGCTCCTACACCGGCGGCGCGGCCAAGCCGGAAACCGTCACCCCGGCGGAAACCGCCGAGGACTAGGTCTTCCGACCCTACGAGTTTCAAGCGGCGGCCCTGGCGACGGGGCCGCCGTTTTCGTTTCAGCCCTCGATCCAAGCCTTCCACGCCTTCATCACCGGCGTGAAGTCGGTGGGCTGGGTCTCGTACTGCAGGACATCGTCGGCGAACCGGACCCAGGATTGGGCGCTCTTCACCCAGAAGGCCGAGACCGGGTGCAGCCAACTCGTGTCGTCCAGGGTGCCGGGCCGAATGGTCAGGGAATGCGGCCCGCCCGGCGGTTCGGTGAAAATCCGGGCGCCGCATTGGGGGCAGAAGCGCTGGGGGATCACCGTCCCCGACGTCGCCTTTCGCGGCCAGCTTCCGGGTTCACCGCGGGTGATCTCGAAATCCTTCCGGAACACCGGCATGGCCATGGAAAAGGCGCTGCCGGTCAGGGACTGGCAGTCGGTGCAGTGGCAGGTATAGACCGCGATCGGCGGCGCGTTCAGCCGATAGCGGAGGGACCCGCAGGCGCAGCCGCCCTCGACGGGGAAGTCCGGAAGACGGCTCATCACTTGCGCCCCAGATACTCGCCGAATCCCGCGACCAGGTGGTCGAACATCAGCCGCATGCGCCGGCTGCCCTTCAGGTTCTCGTGCATGGCGATCCAGCATTCGAGCTGGAAAGAGAAGGCGTTGGCCAGGACCGGGACCAGGCCGTCGCGGCGAGCGATCTGATGCTGGACGCCGCCGATCCCCATGCCGGCCCGGATCGCCGAGATCTGGGCGGCGTCGTCGTCGGTGCGGAAACTGAAGATGTCGCGGGTGATGGGACGCGGAAAATCGATGTTGGTGAGCGCCTCCAGGGGCGGGCGTTCCCGGTCGAAGCCGATGATGGTGTGGTTCTCCAGGTCCTCGAGGCTCTCTGGCGCGCCGCGCCGGTCCAGATAGGCCTGGGTCGCATAGAAGCCGACTCCGAGCATGCCGACCTTGCGCGCCACCAGGGCGCCCTGGGTCGGGCGGGCCATTCGCACGGCGATGTCGGCGTCGCGGCGCGACAGGTCCTCGATCTTGTTGGACAGCACCAGCTCGATGGCGATCTCCGGATGCTGCTCCATGAAGCCGGCCAGGATCTGCGGCAGCACCTCGACCCCGACAATCAGGCTGGCGGCGATGCGGACGGAGCCCTTCTCGCTGTCGGCCGCGCCGGAGGCGTCGCGCGCGGCGGCCGCGGCGGCGGCGTGCATTTCCTCCAGGTGAGCCTTGAGGCTGTGGGCAAGGTCAGTGGGGGTCAGGCCGCGCGGGCTGCGCAGGAACAGCGGTGCGCCCAGCTGCTGTTCCAGCGCCTCGATGTGCCGGCCGATCGTGGGCTGGGTCAGGCCTCGGGAGCGGGAGGCCGCCGACAGGCTGCCCGACTGCAGGACCGCGTGCAGGCTTTGATACAGGTCCCAGGTCGGATCGCTCATGCGCTCATGAATAGCTGAGTCACGGATATCCGCAATTTCGTCTGCGCTCGCCGGGGCCGATCGTCTTGGTCTCTCAAGGAGATGACGACATGGCGACCTCAGACAAGAGCGCTCTGGTGATCGGGGCGACGGGATCGGTGGGCGGGGAGGTGGCCGCCGCGCTGCTGGCCCATGGCTGGCGCGTGCGCGGCCTGCATCGTGACCCCGCGCGGGCGGCCCGCGAGGCGGTCGAACTGGAGGCGATCGAGTGGGTGAAGGGCGACGCCATGTCGGCGGCCGAGGTGACGGCGGCGGCGCAAGGCGCGCAGCTGATCGTCCACGCCGCCAGCCCCCCCGGCTACAAGAACTGGGCGGGCCTGGCCATGCCCATGCTGGAGGCCACCATCGCGGCGGCCAAGGCCACGGGCGCGCGGATCCTCTTCCCCGGCAATGTCTACAACTACGGTTCCGACGCCTTTCCGATGATGGCGGAGGACGCGCCGCAGAACCCCAGGACCCGCAAGGGCGCGATCCGGGTGGTGATGGAAAGGCGGCTGGAAAGCGCCGGCGTGCGCAGCCTGGTGGTGCGGGCCGGCGACTTCTTCGGCCCGGTCAGCGCCAGCTCCTTCCTGACCGAGGGGATGGTCGCCAAGGACAAGCCGCTCAAGAGCGTCGCCTACCCCGGCCCGCGCGAAATCCGCCACGCCTGGGCCTATCTGCCCGACCTCGCCGAGACCATGGCGCGGCTGGCCGATATCGAGGCCACCCTGCCCGACCACGCCGCCTACCATTTCGGCGGGCATCAGATCACCGGCGACCAGATGATCGCGGCCCTTGAGCGTGTCGCGGGCCGCAGGCTGACGGTGAAGCGCTTCCCCTGGCTGGCCCTGCGGGCGCTCGCCCCCTTCGTGGAGATGCTCCGCGAACTCAGCGAGATGCGCTACCTCTGGGACAACACCGTCCTGCTGGACAACGCCAAGCTGGTGAAAACCCTCGGCGCGGAGCCCCACACACCCCTGGAAACCGCGCTTCGGACCGCCCTTCAGGGTCAAGGTTGCCTCCCGGTCGACCAAAAAGCCGCAGCCTGAGGCAAATCCTTGCGCGGGCCTCGGGGAATTCGTCGCGGGGTGCTGGACTTAGGGGGCCCTGCGACCCTACATGCCGCCCATGTCCGGCAAGACCCTTTATGACAAGATCTGGGACGCCCACGTCGTTGCGCAGCAAGACGGCGAGGCGATCCTCTATATCGACCTGCACCTGATCCACGAGGTGACGACGCCCCAGGCCTTCGCCGGCCTTCGCGCCGCCGGCCGCCCCGTGCGCCGTCCCGACCGCACGCTCGCGGTGGCCGACCACAATGTGCCCACCGAGGGCCAGGCGCTGGGCGTGGGCGCGGTCGCCGACGAGGAGGCGCGGCTGCAGCTCCAGACCCTGGAGCGCAACGTCAAGGACAACGGCATCGAGTTCTTCCCGATGGGCGATATCCGCAACGGGATCGTCCACGTGGTGGGGCCTGAGCAGGGCCGCACCCAGCCGGGCATGACCATCGTCTGCGGCGACAGCCACACCTCGACCCACGGCGCCTTCGGGGCTCTGGCCCAAGGCATCGGCACGTCGGAGGTGGAGCATGTGCTGGCGACCCAGACCCTGCGCCAGAAGAAGTCGAAGAACCTGCGGGTCACCGTCAACGGGACCCCGGGTCCCGGCGTCGGCGCCAAGGACTTCGCCCTGGCCATCGTCGGCGCCATCGGCACCGCGGGCGGCACCGGCTCGGTGATCGAATATGCCGGCGAGGCCATCCGGGGTCTCTCGATGGAAGGCCGCATGACCCTCTGCAACCTGGCCATCGAGGCCGGGGCCCGGGCGGGTCTCGTGGCCCCCGACCAGACCACCTATGACTACATGATGGGCCGCCCCGCCTCGCCCAAGGGCGCGGCCTGGGAGATGGCGCTCGCCCACTGGAAGACCTTCTTCTCCGACGACGACGCGGTGTTCGACCGCGAGGTGGTGCTGGACGCCGCCGACATCGCGCCCACCGTCACCTGGGGCACCAGCCCTGAGGACGTAGTGGCGGTCACCGGAAACGTGCCGTCGCCGGAGAGCTTCGCCACCCCGGACAAGAAGATCTCCGCCGAGCGGGCGCTGGACTATATGGGCCTCACCGCCGGCCAGCCGATCACCGAGGCCAGGGTGGACGTGGTGTTCATCGGCTCCTGCACCAACAGCCGGATCGAGGACCTGAGGTCCGCCGCCGCGGTGGCGCAGCACGCCTTCCTGAACGGCCGCCTGGTGGCGCCCCACGTGCGGGCCATGGTGGTGCCGGGCTCGGGCCTGGTGAAGGAACAGGCCGAGGAAGAAGGCCTGGACGCCATCTTCAAGGCGGCCGGCTTCGACTGGCGCGAGCCGGGCTGCTCGATGTGTCTGGGGATGAACCCCGACCGCCTGGCGCCGGGGGAACGCTGCGCCTCGACCTCCAACCGCAACTTCGAAGGCCGCCAGGGCCGGGGCGGACGCACCCACCTGATGAGCCCGGCCATGGCCGCGGCCGCCGCCATCGCCGGCCACATCGTCGATGTCCGGGAGATGATGGCGTGATCACGGCCTTAGATCACATCGCCCTGGCGGTGAACGATCTGGACGCGGCCGTCGCCGGCTACCGCGCCCTGCTGGGCCGCGAGCCCAACTGGATCGGCGGCGACGGCGGGGCCCGCCACGCCTGGTTCCAGCTGCCCAACATGGCCCTGGACCTCATCACCCCGCACGGCGAGGGCGCCTTCGGCGACACCATCCGCAAGCACCTGGCCGAGCACGGCGAAGGCATCTGGGCCATCGCCTTCACGGTCGAGAACGCCGAGGCGTCGCAGAAGCTGGCCGAGCGCCGCGGCCTGCGGGGCAGCACGCCCGGCCCAACCCGCTCGACCCACGACGACGGCCGCAAGCGCTACTGGACGACCTCGGCGCTGAACGCCGCCGACACCGGGGGCCTCAACATCCTGCTGGTGGATCCGCCCCGCAGCGGCGAGCCCTGGCCGCTGTCGGAGCCCGTCGAGAGCGAGGCCTCGGCCGTCAGCGAGCTGGACCACGTGGTGATCAACACCGCCAATCCCGACCGGGCGCTGGCCATCTACGGCGCCAAGCTCGGCCTCGACCTGCGCCTCGACCGCGCCAACGAGCAGTGGGGCGTGCGCCAGCTGTTCTTCCGCTGCGGCTCGGCGGTGGTGGAGATGGGCGCCAGCCTGAAGACACCGGTGTCGGACGCGCCCGACCGCTTCGGCGGCCTGGCCTGGCGGGTCACCGACGCCGACGCGGCCCGCGCTCGGATCGCCGCGGCCGGCTTCGACGTCTCCGAGGTCCGCACGGGCCGCAAGCCCGGCACCAAGGTCTTCACCCTGCGCTCGGGCGTGCCCTCGGCCCCGGCCCTCATCATCCAGCAGAACGCCTGAGTTTCAGATGAAAGCCTTCACCAAGCTCGATGCGCGCATGGCGCCCCTGACCATGGCCAATATCGACACCGACCAGATCATCCCCAAGCAGTTCCTCAAGACCGTGGAACGCGAGGGCCTGGGCCGCGGGTTGTTCTACGACTTCCGCTTCGACGAGCAGGGGGTGGAAAAGACCGACTTCGTGTTGAACCGCCCGGAGTACAAAGGCGTCGGCGTCCTGGTGGCGGGCGACAATTTCGGCTGCGGGTCGAGCCGCGAGCACGCGCCCTGGGCCCTGCTGGATTTCGGGATCAGCTGTGTGATCTCCACCTCCTTCGCCGACATCTTCTACAACAACTGCTTCCAGAACGGCCTGCTGCCCGTGGTGTTGAAGCCCGAGGAGGTCCAGGCCCTCATGGAGGAGGCCAAGGGCGGCAACCACGTGGTCACCGTCGATCTCGAGGCTCAGACCGTGGTCTCGCCCTCGGGGGCGGCCTTCAGCTTCCAGATCGACCCGCAGCGCAAGGCCAAGATGCTGCAGGGGCTGGACGCCATCGGCGAGACCCTAACCGCCGCCACCGACATCGACGTCTATGAGAGCAAGCGGGCCCTCTCCGAGCCCTGGCTGGAACGGGCGTGACCGTCATCATCGCCGGGACGGTCCGCGTCCCGCCGGAGAACCTGGATGCCTTCCGCCCGCACATGCTGGCGATGCTGGCCGCCAGCCGCGCCGAGGACGGCTGCCTGGAATATTCCTATGCCCAGGACGTGGCCGATCCCGGCCTGATCCGAGTGTACGAAGCCTGGCGCGACCAGGCCGCCATCGAGGCTCACTTCCAGAAGCCGCATATGGCGACCTGGCGGGCGTCCTGGCCCCAGTTCGGTGTTGGCGACCGCAGGCTCTTCGCCTACGAGACCGCTTCCGAGCGCGCGCTTTAGGTTCTCTCCAAGGCTTCCGACATGACCGACCTCCTCCTCCTGCCGGGCGACGGCATCGGACCCGAAGTCACCGCCCAGGTGCGGCGCGTGGTGAGCGCGCTCGCCCCCGACCTGAAGGTCGAGGAGCGGCTGTTCGGCGGCGCGAGCTATGACGCCCACGGGACCCCGCTCACCGACGAGGCGCTCGCCACCGCCAAGGCGTCCCGCGCCGTGCTGATGGGCGCGGTCGGCGGCCCGCAGTGGGCGGGCGTTCCCCGCGACAAGCGTCCCGAGGCCGGCCTGCTGGCCCTTCGCGCCGGCATGGAGGTGTTCGCCAACCTGCGCCCGGCCCTCTGCTTCCAGCCGCTCGCCGACGCCTCCAGCCTCAAGCGCGAGGTGGTCGAGGGCCTGGACTTCATGATCGTCCGCGAGCTGACCGGCGGCATCTATTTCGGCAGCCCGCGCTTCATCGAGGACCTGCCCGGCGGCGGCAAGCGCGCCGTCGACACCCAGGTCTACACCACCGCCGAGATCGAGCGGGTCGCCCGCGTGGCCTTCGAACTGGCCCGCGGCCGCCGCAACAAGGTGACCTCGGCGGAGAAGTCCAACGTGATGGATTCAGGCCTGCTGTGGCGCCAGGTGGTCACCGACCTGCACGCCCGCGACTATGCCGACGTGGAGCTGGAGCACATCCTGGCCGACAACGCCGCCATGCAGATCGTCAAGAACCCCAAGCAGTTCGACGTCATGGTCACCGACAACCTGTTCGGCGACATCCTGTCGGACATCTCGGCCCAGCTCACCGGCTCGCTCGGCATGCTGCCGTCGGCGGCGTTGGGCGTGGCGGGCAAGCCCGGCCTCTATGAGCCGATCCACGGCTCGGCGCCGGATATCGCCGGCCAGTGCCTTGCCAATCCGCTGGCCGCGATCCTGTCCTTCGAGATGGCCCTGCGCTGGTCGCTGGACCGCACCGACCTGGCCGACACCCTTTTTGCCGCCGTCAACAAGGCGCTGGAGACCGGCGCCCGCACGCGGGATCTGGGCGGCGCGCTCACCACCGTCCAGATGGGCGACGCGGTGCTGGCCGCCCTCTGACGAACCCTACTTGATCGTCGGGTCCAGGCGCTTGGCCTGGGCCAGGTCGGCGGCGGCCCCGGCGGCGTCGCCCAGCTCCTGCTTGGCCAGGCTGCGGACATGCCAGGCGAAGGCCAGCTTGGGATTGGCCTTGATGGCCATATCGGCGGTCTCCACGGCCAGCAGGTTGTCGTCCATCCGTCGATAGGTCTCGGCCTTCTCCGCCAGGATGTCAGGGTCGCCGGGGAGGAGGGCCAGGGCCTGGTTGAAGTCCTTGATCGCCCGGTCGTAGCGCTCCTCGTCCATCGAAAGCAGGCCACGGTCATAGAGGGTGCGGACGGCGTCCGGCTGCAGCGCGATCGCCTGGTCGAAGTCGGCGCGAGCCAGGTCGTAACGCGCCTCCGCGCGATGCACCTCGCCCCGCCGGGTGAGAGCGCCTGACGCCTTGGGCGCGAGCTGCAGATAGAGGTCAAGGTCCCTGCGGGCGCCCGCCAGATCGCCCTTGGCGATAAGGGCGCCGGCCCGCAGGAAGAGGAACGCCTCGTCCTTGGGGTAGAGCGCGATGCCGGTGGTGGTGGCCTTGATCACCTCGGCGGGCCGGCCCAGCTGCTCAAGGGCGGTGGCCCGGTCTCTCAGGCCCAGCTGCGACTTGGGATCGAGTTGCAGGCCCCGGTCGGCCGCCTTCAGGGCCTCGGCCGGGTCCCCGAGGTCGCGGCGGGTTTCGCTGAGCCAGAACCAGAGGTTCGGCTCGCGGGGGTGGCTCTTTAGCGCGAGTTCGTAGGTCGCGGCGGCGGCGGCCAGGTCGTCCCTGGCGATCTGGGCGTCGGCCCGCGCCACCAGGGCGTTCAGGTTGCCGGGATCCAGGGCCAGGGCCTGGTCGTAGCTCTTGGCCTGGGCCTCGAGCATGCCCAGTTCGCCCTCCTCGACGCCCCGGGAGGTCAGGGAATCGACGTTGCGAGGATCAAGCTCGACGGCCTTGGTGAAGTCCGCCAGGGCGGCCTTGTGGTTCTTGAGCTCGGCCAGGGCCAGGCCCCGCATATGATAGTTCCCGGCGCTGGGATCGCGGCTGATGGCGATGTCGTACTGGGCGACGGCCTTGGCGAAATCGCCTCGGTCGCGCCAGACCAGGGCCCGCTGGTGTGGAACCAACGGGCTCTTGGCGTCCAGGGCTTCCGCTGTGTCCAGGGCGGCGAGGGCTTGATCGTACTGGCCGAGGCTGCGGCGCACGCGGGCCACGCCCAGACGAAGGCTGGCGTCCTTGGGCGCCAGCTTGGACGCGGTCTCATAACGGGCGGCGGCCTCTTCCAGGCGCTCTTCGGCCTCAAGAACATAGCCCTGGACGGCGACCGCGTAGGCACTACCGGGATCAAGGGCGACGGCCCGGTCGGCGTCCCTAGCGGCGCCCTTCACGTCGCCGAGGTCCAGCTTGGCATACACCCGCGAGATGAGGGCGGCCTGATAGCTGGGGTCCAGGCGAAGGGCGGTATCGTATTCCGCCAGCGCCTCCTTCGGCCGACCCAGGTCGCGCAACGCGTTCGCACGGGCAGCGTGGATATCGGCGTCGCCGGGCTCCAGTGCGGCCGCCTTGTCCAGGTCCAGCAAGGCCACGG
This sequence comes from Phenylobacterium ferrooxidans, assembly GCF_042714595.1. Lineage (NCBI taxonomy): Bacteria > Pseudomonadati > Pseudomonadota > Alphaproteobacteria > Caulobacterales > Caulobacteraceae > Phenylobacterium > Phenylobacterium ferrooxidans. Next base: position 73,574 of record NZ_JAOTJD010000009.1, read on the forward strand.
CCGCGTCGTCCGTCAATTCGGAGCGGTGGTAGTAGGTCAGGCCATTCTTGGGATCGAGGGCGATCGCCTTGTCGTAATCGGCCCGAGCCTTGACGGGGTCGTCCTTGCCGCCATGCCAGATCTGGCCGCGCAGGGACCAGGCATTGGCATCCTCCGCATCGGCCTCGACCGCCAGGGTGGCGGCGGCCAGGGCCTCGTCGGTGCGGTTGAGGAGACGCAGGGTGCGGGCGCGGACGAGCAGGGCGTCGGAGTCCTCGGGGTCCAGGGCCAGGGCGCCGTCGGACGCCTTCAGCGACTCCTCGTATCGCTGCAGGAAGAACAGGGCGTAGGCCCGGCCGACATTGGCCCGCTTCTTCGTCAGGTCGTCTGTGGCCTCCGCCGCCATCCTGGCGCAGCCCGCCTCCATGGACAGGTAGCCGGCCTCGTCCTTCGCGTCGGTAAAGCAGTCCTTCGGCGCGGCCCATGCCGTGGGCGCGGCGGCCAGCAGGGTCAGGGCGGCCACGCCGCCTATCAGGTGTCGGGTCATCTTGCGCCTCCGTCTGCGCGCTGGGCTGGGCGGATCATCGCTACGATCGGCTCTTGGGTCAGCCAGGCCGCGGCGGCGGCCTTGACCTGGGCGAGGGTGACGCCGCCGATGCGGTCTTCCTCGTGGATCGCGTCCTGCAGCCACGCCTCGTGCTGGGCGGAGCCGGCCAGGGCGTCGGCCCACCAGTCGTTGGTGGCGGCGCTGGCGCGGGCCCCCGACAGCATGGGGGTGCGGGCCGCCTCCAGCATCTGCGAGGTGATCTCGCCCGCCGCCAGCCGGGCGGCCACGGCGCGGATCTCGTCGCGCACAGCCTCAAGGTCGGCGGGATGGGTCTCCACCAGGGCGTCCAGCTCGCCCTGGTCGACATAGTCGGGGGTCGAGGCGAAGATCATCGGGGAATAGGCCTTGCCCAGGCGCTCGCGGACTTCGTGGCGCAGCGCGTCGCTGAAGACCTCCGCCAGCAGCTTGAGAGCGTCCTCCTCCTTGCGGCGGGCCGGGACGGCCACATAGAGCGGCCAGATCACCGCGACGGCGCCCTTGTCCGGCGAGCCCTGGTGTGTGGTCGCGATCTGCGGCGGCGGAACCTTGGGGAAACTCAGGGAGAAGGTGTCCGGGCGCGGCCTGGGCGCCGACCTCCGCGCCGGGAGGGCGCCAAAGGTCCGGGCCACCAGGTCGATGGCGGCGGCTTCATCGACGTCCCCCACCAGGGTGATCATGATCGGGTCGCCGGTGACCGCCGGCTTCAGGACGGCGGCGAGGTCCTTGGAGGTGAGGCGTTCCAGCGCCGCCCGGTCCGGGGCGCCCAGGGGCAGGCCCGGCGCCACGGTGTCGATCACCGCCTCGCGCAGCAGGCCCCAAAGGTCTGTCTGGCGGTCGCGGAAACTGTTGTCGATCTCGGTGCCGAACTTGGCGTCCAGAGTGTCGCGGAAGCCGGGGTCGCTCATATAGGCGACCAGCAGGCGCAGGCGCGGGCCCAGGGTCTCGTCGGACACGGCATGCTCAAGCTGGAATGCGTAGGGGGTGAGGTTCAGCTCGAATTCCAGGGCGTTGTCCCCGAAGATTCCCCGCAGTTCCTCGTAGCTGTGACGCGCCAGCGCGCCGTAGGCGAAGACGCCGGTGGCCGAACTGGCGGCGTCGAAGTCCTTGGCCGCCACCGCGCCGCGCCCGGCCCCGAACCAGAGGCGCAGGGCGATGGTGTCGTTGGCGAAACCGGTCTTCTTCAGGTTCAGGATCACCCCGTTGCGGAAGGTTACGCGTGTGACGCCGGCCGCCAGCCGTTCCTGCCGTGCGATCTTGCCCGGCGCGCCGAGCGGGCCATAGGCCCACTGCGCCACCGGGACATCGGCGTACCTCGCGGGCCCCGCCCCGGCCTCGCCCCGTCGCCACGCCGCGATCACCGCCTCGCGGGTCGGGGGCTCGGGCGCGGTGACGGTCACGAACGGTCCCGAGCCGGACCAGTCACTGGTGAAAGCGGCCTTGACGTCGGCGGGGGCCACCGTCTCCACCGCGAGGTTGAAGGCCCGCAGGGAGGCCCGCGGCTCCATCACCGTCCAGCCTCCGGCCAGGGCTTGGACCAGGCCGGTGGCGAGGGTCGAGGAGAGCCTCGTCGGGGCCGCGACCAGGTCAGACCGGATGGTATTGCGGACGCGGGCGATGGCCTGGTCGATTTCGAGCTCGGTGGGCCCGTCGCGCTCGAAGCGGCGCAGCTCGTCCTGGGTCGCCGCCAGCGCCGCTTCCCAGGCCTCGGCGTTGGGGGCAAGGCTGAGGCAGGCCGCCTGGCCGCCGTCCAGGTCCACCACCGAAATGCTGGCGCTCAGCAGGGTCTTCGAGCCGTTGGTCAACTGGGTCAGGCGGGCGTTCAGGGCCGACTGCCAGACCGCCCTCAGGCTATTGCGGCGCAGGCTCGCGGCGTCCGTGGTGGTGACGGGGGAGCCCGGCTGCACCCGGCAGGCCGACAGTCCACTCGCGACCTGCGGCGTGGCGATCACCAGGGCCTCGAGGCCGCGGCCGCCATCGACTTCGCCCAGGGTCGCCCGGACTGGTTTCACCCCTTTCCCGGTCCAGCTTCCAAAGGCCCTGGCGATCTCGGCTTCCATGGCCTCGGGCGCCATGTCGCCAACCATCACCACCCAGGCGTTCTCCGGCCGGTACCAGCGGGCGTGGAAGGCCTCCAGGGTCTGGGGCGCCATGGCCCGCAGGCTGGCCTCCGTGCCGATAGGCCGTCGGCTGGTGCTCCGCAGCCGGGGCGCGACGAAGGCGGTGACCTGGTCGCGCACCAGGTCGCCCGGTCCATCCCGGGCCTCTTTCTCCGCCAGCACGACGCCGCGCTCGCGATCCACGTCGGCCGGCTTGAAGGTCACGCCGTCGGCGACGTCGCGCAGCCACCTGAAGGCCAGGTCCAGGTTGGCGGGGGCCGGGTCGGTCAGGTCGAGCCGATAGGAGGTCGAGGCCACCGAGGTGTCGGCGTTGTGGTCGCGGCCCGCGCCGACCCCCACCAGGGCCAAGGCCCGCTCCAGCTCGCCGTCCTGGAAGCGGCGGGCGCTGCGGAAGGCCATGTGCTCGACGAAGTGGGCTGCCCCAAGCTCGGCCTCGGTCTCCTCGCGGCTGCCGACATCGATGTGGAGGCGCAGCGAGACCGCGCCCACGGGCGCGGCGTTGCGCATCACTGCGTAGCGCAGGCCATTGGGCAGGACGCCTCGGCGCAGGGCCGGGTCCTGGGGAAGCGGACTGGAAACGGAGGTCGCGGCCGTTGGTGCGGCCGAGGCGCCGGGCGGCGCCAGACTCAGCGTCAGGACAAGGCCCAGCGCGGCGCGGATAATCGGCAAGCGTGTCCCCCTGGCGGCGTGACTCAACCTACAGGATCATGCGCCGCCGGAAAGAGGGCTCCCGCGTCCGGCGATCAGGCGCGCCGGTACTCGATGCGCGAGCCGTCCTCGAGCTTGCCCTTCAGGGCCGTCCAGACGCCGGCTTCGTCGTACCAGTTGTCGATCTCCGCCTCGCCACGCACCGCCCAGTGGTTGGCGCCGACGCGCCGGGCGGTGACCTTCAGGATCTTCCCGCCCTGCGGATTGAACAGGGGGCCTGACAGGACCTCCGGGTTCCAGTGGGTGAAGGGGCGCAGGCCAGCCGAGCCGCTCGTCCGGCCCTTGACGGTCTCGATGACCACGCCGCCGTCCGTGCGCCGCGCCGAGACGCGCTCGGCCTTGCCATTGGAGTCGGTGGTGGTCTCCAGGCTCACGAAGCGGCCGCCGGTCCACCGCTCGACGGCGTGATGGCGATAGCGGAACACGGGGACGGGCCCCAGCTTCACGGTCATGCGGACATCGGTGGTGACCGTGGGTGAGGCCGGGTCGCCCGCGAAGCTCATCTGGTGTTCGCCGATCTGTGTCCCGTTGCGCAGGACCTTGAACACCAGGCGGCGGTTGGCCGGGGCGGCGGCGAAGGCGAGACCGGGCAGGGCGGCCAGGCCGGCGGCGAGCAGGAAGCGGCGATCGATCATGCCGGAGCTACGCGTGAAGGCCCGCCCCGGATGCGCCTTGCCAAGCGCCGCCTTGGACGGCGATATCGGGAGCACACGGCAAGGGAATGCGCAGATGGCCCACTGGCTGATGAAGTCCGAGCCCGAGACGTTCAGCTATGAGGACCTGGTCCGCGACGGCAAGACGGTCTGGGACGGTGTCCGCAACAACCAGGCGGCCCTCTATCTGAAGGCCATGAAGGTGGGCGACGAGGCCTTCTTCTATCACTCCCAGAAGGGGCTGGAGGTGGTGGGGATCGCCAGGGTGGTGCGCGAGGCCTTCCTCGACCCCAGCGACCCGGCCGGGCGCTTCGTCGCCGTGGAGGTCGCTCCCGTCCGCGCGCTGAAACAGCCCGTCACCCTGGCCCAGATGAAGGCTGACCCGAAGCTCGCCGACATGAAGATGTTCAAGCAGTTCCGCCTGTCGGTCTGCCCCGTCGAGCCCGCCGAATGGAAGGCGATCCTGGCGATGGCCGGCGAGACCTGACCTGGCGCGGTCCGGGGCTCGCCCGCGTCGGCCCGAAGAAGGGTTAGGTCGCCGTCTTCGCTGGAACCGGCACGGTCATCTGGGTCTGGATCACCAGGCCCACCAGCCGGCCGTCCTCGCCGGTGATCCGCGTCTGCCAGACGCTGGACGAACGGCCGATGTGCAGGGGCGTGGCCTCGCCGGTCACGGTGGTCCCCTCCCGGGCCGCGCCGAGGAAGTTGGTCTTGCTCTCGATGGTCGTGGTGCGTGAGCCGGGGACGAGGTTCAGGTGGCCGCCGATGGCTCCGAGCGCATCGGCGAAGGCCATGAAGGCGCCGCCATGCAGGATGTTTCCGGCCGTGCAGAGGTCGGGCCGCACCAGCAGCCGGCCCACCACCTTGTCCTTGGCGCGCTCGACGATCTCCACCCCCATGAGATTGGCGAAGGGCATTCCGGTTTCCTGGGTCATGGGGTCCTCCTGAGGATCAATCGGGGCGCTCGCCTTGCGATTTCAACGCCAGGAGCGTAACGGAACGCTCCGCTTTGAGATGAGGAGAGACCCCGATGGGCTACCGCGTAGCCGTCGTCGGCGCCACGGGTAATGTGGGCCGCGAAATGTTGAACATCCTTGAGGAGGTTCAATTCCCCATTGACAAGATTCACGCCATCGCCAGCCGCCGCTCCATTGGCGTCGAGGTGTCCTTCGGCGACAAGATCATAAAGTGCCAGGACGTGGAGCAGTTCGACTTCTCCACCGTCGATGTGGTGCTGATGAGCGTGTCGGGCGCCTTCTCCAAGGAATGGTCGCCGAAGATCGGCGCCGCCGGTCCCATCGTGATCGACAATTCCTCGGCCTTCCGCATGGACCCCGACGTGCCCCTGGTGGTGCCGGAGGTGAACCCCGACGACGTGCTCTGGGCGCACAAGAAGAACATCATCGCCAACCCCAACTGCTCGACCGCCCAGCTGGTGGTGGCGCTCAAGCCGCTGCATGACCGGGCCAAGATCAAGCGGGTGGTGGTCTCGACCTACCAGTCGGTCTCCGGGGCCGGCAAGGAAGGCATGGACGAGCTGTTCGACCAGACCAAGAACGTCTTCGTGCTGGGGGCCACCCCGCCGAAGAAGTTCCCCAAGCAGATCGCCTTCAACGTCATCCCCTTCATCGGCGCCTTCCAGGACGACGGCTACACCGACGAAGAGCAGAAGATGTGGAACGAGACCCACAAGATGATCGACCCGGCCATCAAGTTGACGGTCACCTGCGTGCGGGTGCCGGTCATGGTGGGGCACTCCGAAGCGGTGAACATCGAGTTCCACGAGCACCTGGACGAGGACGAGGCCCGCGACCTGCTGCGCGAGAGCCCTGGCCTGATCGTCATCGATAGCCGCAACGACCAGGGCTACATGACCCCCAAGGAAGCCCAGGGCGAGTTCCCGGTCTATGTCAGCCGCATCCGCAACGACCCCACCGTCGAGCACGGCCTGAACCTGTGGGTCGTGGCTGACAACCTGCGCAAGGGCGCGGCCCTCAACGCGGTCCAGATCGCTCAGCTCCTGCACGAGCGCGGCCTGATCAAGACCAAGGCCATCGCCAGCGCTTAAGGCGCCTCTTCTCCTCTCCCCTTTTGGGGGAGAGGGTAGGGTGAGGGGGCGCGCAGCAAGGCTGCGCGTCTCGGCCTGCGAGCAACAACAGACGTCAGAAAGAGCCCTCACCCTACCCTCTCCCACAAGTGGGAGAGGAGGTGACACGAGATTGCCGGTCCGGACTCCGCGAGGGGTTGCGCGAATGGCTCTTGCCGTAGGCCGAGCGGCGCCTAGGTAGGAAACCCGCTAGACGCTGACGCTTCGAAAGCTCCGCCCGTGACCCAGCCCGCCTCGATCGACCGCACGGCGCTGGGGGCCGGGATCCTCTGCTACTTCATCTGGGGGTTCGTGCCCCTGGCCTTCCAGGCCATCGGCCAGCTCGGGGTCGGCCCCTGGGAGACCCTCGCCCACCGCACAATCTGGGGCGCGCCGACGGCCCTGATCTTTGTGCTGCTCGCCAGCCAGTGGGCCCAGGTGGTGGGGGTCTTCCGCCAGCCCAAGGTGCTGGCCTGGCTGGCCCTGTCGGCCGGGCTGATCGCCGTGAACTGGATGGTCTTCATCTGGGCGGTCAATTCCGGCCGGGTGCTGGAGTCCAGCCTCGGCTACTACATCACCCCCCTGATCAACATGGCCGCGGGAACCCTGCTGTTCCGCGAGCGCATGGACCGCATCGGGGTGGCCGCCATCGTGCTCGCGGTGGTGGGCGTGATCATCCAGGCCGTGGCGCTGGGGCATCTCCCCCTGGTCTCCCTGGCCCTGGCCTTCTCCTTCGGCGGCTATGGCGTGGTGCGCAAGCAGGTGGCGGCCGACGCCCAGACCGGCCTGTTCATCGAGTGCCTGCTGCTGGCCATCCCCAGCTTCTTCTTCGTGCTGTGGCTGGAAGGCCAGGGCGACGGCCACTTCCTGGCCAGCCCCGCCACCGTCGCCTGGCTGATCGCCTCGGGGCCGATCACGGCGGTGCCCCTGGTGCTGTTCGCCTGGGCGGCCCGTCGCATCCCCCTGTCGTTCATGGGGTTCCTGCAGTTCATCGGTCCCACCATCGCCTTCGTGATCGGCGTGACCCAGGGCGAGGCCTTCACCCCCCTGCGCGCGATCTCCTTCATCTTCATCTGGGGCGGTGCGGCGGTCTTCACCTTCGGCGCCTGGCGCCGGAGCCGCGCCCTGCCTAGCCCAGTGGTGGCTTAGCCGCTCCACCGCGCCTCCCGGCGACCGCGAAGCGGCGGCGCGAAGCCGTCAAGGCCGGGACCCAATGCATGCCGGGCGCTCGTAGTTGGCCCGCCCGTTCGTGTGGTTCGTGGTTCAAATTCTTGAAGACCTCACGGCGTCGAGGCCCATCAGCTTGTCCACGAACCACACGAACCACACGAACATGGGAATCCTCACCCAGGGTCGGAGGTGAAACTGGGGGCCGGGCCTGCGCCGGGGCGAGCGGCGTTATAAGGACCCGTAGGCCGCCTCGATCAGCGCCTTGGGGCGGTGGTCGCCGATCAGGTCGGCGGACTGGCGGTTCATCACATAGGCGCCGGCCAGACCCGTCTGCGGATCGGCGAACACGCAGGAGCCGCCCCAGCCGGAGTGGCCGAAGGTCTGCTCCCCGGGCCCCCAGACCTTCACCGGGGCGTTGCGCATGAAGCCCGCCCCCCAGCTCATCTCGAAGGGCAGGACCAGGTCCTGGCCACCGATACGCTCGCGGGACGCCTCGGCGATCAGGGCCGGCGACAGGATGACCTCCCCATCCAGCCAGCCGTCATTGGCCAGGGCCCCGAACAGGCGGGCGAGCGCCAGGGCCGTGGCGTGGCCGTTGGCCGAGGGGATCTCCGTGCGCCGCCACTCGGCCTGGCCGCGCCCGCCGACGGAGGACCAGGGGGTGAGGAAGGCCGCCCGGGTAGCCTCGTTGATCTCCCCGAACTTCGCCGGGCCGCTGGGGCGCTGCATGTCGGCGGCCCGGCCGTGCTCGGCGTCCGGCAGGCCGATCCACAGGTCCAGTCCGAAGGGGACGGCGAGGTCCTCGCGCAGGGCGGTTCCCATGGTCCGGCCGTCCACCCGGCGGAAGATCTCGCCGGCGATATAGCCGAAGGTCACCGGGTGATAGCCGCTGGCGGTTCCGGGCGGCCACAGGGGCGCCATGGCCGCCAGCTTGGTGCAAATGGCGTCCCAGTCGAACCACAGGGACGGCTCCATGGGATCTGGGAACCCCGAAAGCCCCGCCTGATGGCTCATGGCCTGCTCGACGGTGATGGCGGCCTTGCCGTTCGCGGCGAACTCGGGCCAGACACTGGCGACGGTCTGGCCGTAGTCCAGCTTACCGGCGTCCACCAGCCGGGCGATCAGCAGGGCCGCGATGGCCTTGGTGCTGGAGAAAATGGTGGTGAGCGTCGTGTCGCTGAAGGGCCGCCTGCGCTGACGGTCGGCGAACCCGGCCCAGAGATCGACCAGAACCTCGCCCTTGCGGACCAGGGAGAAACGCGCGCCCAGCTCCTGGCCCCTGGCGAAGTTGGCCTCGAAGGCCTCCCGGACCGCGTAGAAGGTGGGCGCGCAGGTTCCGAAGATCTCGGTCAGATCAGCCGCTCCATGCGCACCGTCGGCGACGCGGCCTTCAGTCTCTGGGCCATGGCCACGACGGGCAGTTCGGCGACGTTCCAGATCTGGGCGGCGCTGATGGTCTCGGCCACCCCGCCGACGGCGCGGGCCAGGGCGTAGGAGGTCGTCAGCCCATCGATGAGGGCCGCGCCGAACAAGGCCGACAGCAGGTCGCCGGTGCCCTTTGGGGCGCTATCGGCGCGAGGGTGGGCGGCCAGCCAGGCTTCTTTCTTGTCGGCATAGATCACCCCGATCTCGCCGCCGCGCTGCACCGACGACACCATCACCGGGCGGCCCAGCAGGCGGGCGGCGTGCAGGGCCTGGGTCGGGTCTCGGGTCTCGGCCCCGGTCATGCGCTGCAGCTCCCAGGCGTTGGGGGCGACGATGTCGGCGCGGGGGACCAGCTCGCCGATCACCGCGTCGGCCACGTCGGCTGCGACATAGAGCCCCTTGCCGGCGTCGCCGATGGTGGGATCAACGATGATGATGGGCTTGCGGACGCCGGTCTCGCGCGGGGCGGCCCGCACGGCGTCGATGGCGCGGGCGGCGGCGCGAACCTGGGCGGCGGAGGCGAAATAGCCGGTGAGCACCAGGTCAGTCTGGGCGAACAGGCCATTGGCCTCGATGCCGTCCAGCATGCCTTCGATGGCTTCCACCGGAACCGAGGCCCCGCCGGGGGCGCCCCAGCCGGGGTGGCGGCCATAGAGGACGGTGGGCACCACCATGGTGTCGATGCGGAAGGGCGCCAGGGCCTGGGCCTGGGCGGTCCCGCCGACACGGCTGGCGGCGACATGACTGGAGATGACGAGCGCTAGCGGCATGGCAGGCTTGTTAGCCGAGCCCACAGGGCGGCGCTAGCTCAACAAATAAAACGTCATCCCCGGCGCTTGGGGGGCTCGGCGGACTGGAGAATCGCCGGCGCCGGGGATGACGAAGGCTGGAACCTAGTAGCGGTAGTGATCGGGCTTGAACGGGCCGGCCTCGGGCACGCCGATATAGTCGGCCTGGTCCTTGGAGAGCGTGGTCAGCTTGGCGCCGAGCTTGCCCAGGTGGAGCATGGCCACCTTCTCGTCGAGGTGCTTGGGCAGGGTGTAGACCTTGGTTTCGTACTTGGCGCCATTGGTCCAGAGCTCAAGTTGGGCGAGCGTCTGGTTGGTGAAGGAGGCGCTCATCACGAAGCTGGGGTGGCCGGTGGCGTTGCCCAGGTTCACCAGGCGGCCTTCCGACAGCAGGATGATCTTCTTGCCGTCCGGGAACTCGACGTGGTGGACCTGGTCCTTGATCTTGTCCCACTTGAAGTTCTTCAGGCCAGCGACCTGAATTTCGCTGTCGAAGTGGCCGATGTTGCAGACGATGGCGTTGTTCTTCATCCGCCGCATGTGATCGACGGTCAGGACGTCCTTGTTGCCGGTCGCGGTGACGAAGATGTCGGCCTTGTCGGCGATGTCTTCCATGGTCTGGACTTCGTAGCCCTCCATGGCCGCCTGCAGGGCGCAGATCGGGTCGATCTCGGTGACGATGACGCGGGCGCCGCCGTTGCGCAGCGAAGCGGCCGAGCCCTTGCCCACGTCGCCATAACCCAGGACCACGGCGACCTTGCCCGAGAGCATGACGTCGGTGCCGCGGCGGATGGCGTCCACCAGGCTCTCACGGCAGCCATAGAGGTTGTCGAACTTGGACTTGGTGACGCTGTCATTGACGTTGATGGCGGGGAACGGCAGCTCGCCGCGTTCCGACATCTGGTACAGGCGGTGGACGCCCGTGGTGGTCTCTTCCGACACGCCCTTGCAGGCGTCGCGGATGCCCGAATAGAAGCCGGGCTTCTCCTTCAGGTACCGCTTCATCACGGCGAACAGGGCTTCTTCTTCCTCGTTCTGCGGGTTGGCCAGGACACTGATGTCCTGCTCGGCCTTGGGGCCGAGCACGCAGAGCAGGGTGGCGTCGCCGCCGTCGTCGAGGATCAGGTTCGGGTAGCCGCCGTCATGCCACTCGAAGATGCGGTGGGCGTATTCCCAGTACTCCACCAGGTTCTCGCCCTTGATGGCGAAGACCGGGGTGCCGGCCGCGGCGATGGCGGCGGCGGCGTGGTCCTGGGTGGAGAAGATGTTGCACGAGGCCCAGCGGACTTCCGCGCCCAGGGCTTCCAGGGTCTGGATGAGCACGGCGGTCTGGATGGTCATGTGCAGGGAGCCGGCGATGCGGGCGCCCTTCAGCGGCTGGGCCTTGCCGAACTCGGCGCGCACGGCCATCAGGCCCGGCATTTCGGTTTCGGCGATCTCGATTTCCTTGCGACCGAAGTCGGCGAGGGTGATGTCTTTCACGACATAGTCGGTCATCAGGGCTTCCTGTCGGCGCGAATGCAATTGCGGGCTCTATAGCCGCGCACGGGCAAGCCTGCAACCGTGATATAAAGATATCTTTATATGCCGCGGTCACCGCCAGAAAGGCTTGGCCTCGGTCAGGGCCTTCATCTGTCTGGCCGCGGTCTTCAGGGCCTTTGGCCGCTTGGCGTCGCGCGCCGAGATCAGGTCGCGCGCAGCGTCGGAGTCATCGGTGGCCAGCCTGGCCACCAGGGTCTTGGCCACGGCGGCGTCATTGAGGTCGCCCAGGGTGTCCTGCAACGCCTTCAGCTTCTTGATGTACCGGCGGCCGGGCTGCGCCGTGAACAGGGGGGCGAAGGCCTCGGCGGCATAGCGCAGCTTCTTGGCCGCGATCCGGGCGGTGTGGCGGCCCGCGTCGTCCAGGGCCCGCAGGTCGTGACCCAGCTTCAGCAGCTTCTTCCAGCGGCGGTCCAGAGCCTTGGCGGCGAAGTCCCGGGCCGAGCGGCGGCCGCGCTCCGCGCTCCGCCAGGCGCCGGTCTCCACCCAGGCGGTGGTCTCCAGCACCAGGTCGCGGAAGCGTTTGGAGGCCACGGCGGCGGCCGTCTTGGCATGGGCCTGGGCGCGGGCGGCGGCGATCTTGGGGGCCAGCGGGGTCCGGTCGCCGGCGATCTCCAGATTGTCCTGGGCGAAGACGTCCAGGTCGCGGGCCTCGTCGCAGGCGCCCGACAGCCATTTCAGTTCGGCCTTCAGGTCGGCCACCCTCGGATCGTCAACCACGGCCTTGAAGGTGCTCATGGCGCTGCGCAGCCGGCGCACGGCGACGCGGAGCTGGTGCAGGGCGTCCTGGCTCTCGGCCTCCCGCAGCACCAGGCCATTGGCGGCGATCTGGACCAGGGCGTTGCGGGCGATGGTCTGGAAGGCCTCGCCCGCCGTCCCGCCCCGGCGCAGGGGCGCCTTGTCGTGCCGTCGGGGTTCGCGTTCCGTCCCGGCGCGAAGGGCCTGGCCCTGCGAGGCCTTGCCGTCGAAGGAAAGATAGAGCGGCGCGGTCACCGAGAGTTGACGCGCCAGGGCGAAGAGCGCCGCCGGGTCGCCCGACTTCAACTCAAGCTCCAGTTCGCACAGGGTGCTGCGCTTGTCGCCCGTGGTGATGTCCCCCTGGTCGAGGGCCAACTCGATCTGCGCCCCCGCATAGGTGAAGGTCCGCTGCTGGCGAGTGACGCGAACGGTGAAGACCGGCTCCAGGGCCTTGCGCTGGGCGGGCTTGAGGGCCGCCTTCACCGCCGGCATGGTCAGGTTCAGGGCGTCGCCGGCGACCTTGGCCTCGTGCTCCTCGCGGGCGAAACCGTCGCCACGCTTCAGGGTCTGGACGCGTTTGCCGCTGCTCTCCCGCAGGCGCAACGAGACGTGGGCGGCCTGCAGGTGGCCGTCCGGCGTGTCGAAATAGACGGCCGTGAACTGCTTGGTTTCCTCCAGCCCCGGCGGGGCGGCGGCCAGCAGGGCCGTCACATCCTGCGGCTCGCAGAGGAACTTCAACTCGATCTCGTCGGCGCCCATGCGCTAGATGCTCCTGCCGCCCGATTCAGAATGGGCGCCCATACGAGGAGTGCACCATGAACGCCCCCTTCCACGCCGTCCTTGATGAAACGCAACCGCGGCACGATTGGTCCCTGGAGGAGGTGGAAGCGCTGTTCGAGCTGCCGTTCATGGACCTGGTGTTCCGCGCGGCGCAAGTCCACCGCATGTGGTTTGACCCCACCGAGGTCCAGCTCTCCCAGCTGCTGTCGGTGAAGACCGGCGGCTGTCCCGAGAACTGCGGCTATTGCAGCCAGTCCCAGCACTTCAAGACCGCGACCACCGCATCCAAGCTGCTGGACGCCGACACCGTGATCGCCGCGGCTGCCGAGGCCAAGGCCGGCGGGGCGCAGCGTTTCTGCATGGGCGCGGCCTGGCGCGACCTGAAGGACCGCGATGTGCCCAAGGTGGCCGAGATGATCGCCGGCGTGAAGGCGCTGGGCCTGGAGACCTGCGCGACGCTCGGCATGCTGACCCGAGACCAGGCCCAGTCCCTGAAGGACGCCGGCCTCGACTACTACAACCACAACCTCGATACCGGCCCCGACTACTACGACAAGGTGGTCACCACCCGCACCTACCAGGACCGCCTCGACACGCTGGAGGCCGTGCGCTCGGTGGGGATGAGCACCTGCTGCGGCGGTATCGTCGGCATGGGTGAGACCCGCCGCGACCGCGCGGGCCTGCTGCATACGCTCGCCACCCTGCCGGCCCATCCCGACTCGCTGCCGATCAACGACCTGATGCCCATTCCGGGCACGCCGCTGGGGGACTCCACGCCGGTGGACGGCATCGAGTTCGTCCGCATGATCGCCGTGGCCCGCATCCTCTGCCCCAAGACCGTGGTGCGCCTGTCGGCCGGCCGCGAGCATATGAGCCGGGAGCTGCAGGCCCTGTGCTTCCTGGCCGGCGCCAATTCCATGTTCATCGGCGGGCGCCTGCTGACCACCGCCAACCCGGACAAGGACACCGACGCGGCCCTGATGGCCGACCTGGGCCTGCGCCCCATGACCATGGGCGTCGGCGCCTAGACGCTTCGCAAAGGCGTGGGCGGTGGTAGTTTCAGGCCATGCCCACGCCGCACCAACAGGCCGAAGCCGCACTCACCGCCTACGCCTTGAGCCTGCCGGAGACAGACCTGGCGCCGGGATGGGGCGAGACCCGCTACCTGCGGGTGCGGGGCAAGGGCTTCGCCGTCTTCGGCGACAAGGCGCAAGCGCCAGACGCCCTGACGCTCACCGTCAAGCTGCCGATCTCCTACGAGATGGTCCAGGACCTCCCGTTCATGCGGCAAGGTTCACCCTGGTACCGGGAGAACAGATGGGCCATCGCGCACTTTGGTCCTGAAGATGACATCCTGGCGGAGCTCGACACCCTGAAGGGCTGGGTGCGCCAGAGCTATGTCGCCATGGCGCCCAGGGCCCTTTCGCGGCTGCTGACAGAAACCGGCGCCTGAGCGATTAAAGCTTGGCCGATGTCGGCCTGGGCGCCCCTTATTCGTCCTGCGGACTAGCTTGACCCCCCCCCCCCCCGCATATCTGCGGGACCCCCGATGACCCCGGAGCCCGCGTGCAGCCGATCATATCCGTGAGAGGTCTCTCCAAGACCTATGCCGGGGGCTTCCAGGCCCTGAAGTCGATCGACCTGGATATCCGCAAGGGCGAGATCTTCGCGCTGCTGGGCCCCAACGGCGCCGGCAAGACGACGCTGATCAGCATCATCTGCGGCATCGTCAATCCGGGCTCGGGCCAGGTCCTGGCCGATGGCCATGACATCGTCGCCGACTACCGCGCCGCCCGTGGCAAGATCGGCCTGGTGCCGCAGGAGCTTTCCACCGACGCCTTCGAAAGCGTCTGGGACACGGTGAAGTTCAGCCGCGGCCTGTTCGGCAAGGCGCCCAACCCCGCCTATATCGAGAAGATCCTTCGCCAGCTCTCCCTGTGGGACAAGAAGGCTGAGAAGATCATGGCCCTGTCGGGGGGCATGAAGCGCCGCGTGATGATCGCCAAGGCGCTGAGCCACGAGCCGCAGATCCTGTTCCTCGACGAGCCCTCGGCGGGGGTCGATGTCGAGCTGCGCCGCGACATGTGGGAGATGGTCCGGGGCCTGCGCGACAGCGGCGTCACCATCATCCTCACCACCCACTATATCGAGGAGGCCGAGGAGATGGCCGACCGGATCGGGGTGATCAGCGCAGGCCAGCTGATCCTGGTGGAGGACAAGGACGTCCTCATGCGGAAGCTCGGCAAGAAGCAGCTGACCCTGCACCTGCAGGAACCGCTCACCGCCCTGCCCAAGGAGCTGGCGGGCGAACCGCTGGAGCTGTCGGCCGACGGCGCCGAGCTGGTCTACACCTTCGACACCCAGAGCCAGGAGACCGGCATCGCCGACCTCCTGCGCCGGCTCGCAAAGCATGGCATCGATTTCAAGGACCTCCAGACCAGCCAGAGCTCGCTTGAGGAAATCTTCGTCAGCCTGGTGAGGACCCCGCGATGAACCTCCATGCGATCCGCGCCATCTATCATTTCGAGCTGGCCCGCACCTGGCGCACGGTGCTGCAGTCCATCGCCTCGCCGGTGATCTCCACCTCGCTGTATTTCATCGTCTTCGGCTCGGCGATCGGCTCGCGGATGACGGAGATCGACGGCATCAGCTACGGCGCCTTCATCGTGCCGGGCCTGATCATGCTGTCGATCCTCACCGAGAGCATCTCGAACGCGTCCTTCGGCATCTACATGCCCAAGTGGTCGGGCACGATCTACGAGGTGCTGTCGGCGCCGATCTCCCCGGTGGAGATCGTCATCGGCTATGTGGGGGCCGCGGCCACCAAGTCGGTGATCCTGGGTCTCATCATCCTGGCCACGGCGCGGCTCTTCGTGCCCTTCACCATCGCCCACCCCTTCGTGATGATCGCCTTCCTGGCGCTCACGGCGGTGACCTTCTGCCTGTTCGGCTTCGTCATCGGCATCTGGGCCGATGGCTGGGAGAAGATGCAGATCGTGCCGATGATGATCGTCACGCCGCTGACCTTCCTGGGCGGCAGCTTCTATTCCATCAGCATGCTGCCGCCGATCTGGCAGAAGATCACCCTGTTCAACCCGGTGGTCTATCTGGTCTCCGGCTTCCGCTGGGCCTTCTACGACAAGTCCGACGTCAGCGTCGGCGTCAGCCTGGCGGCCACCTTCGGCTTCATGCTGCTCTGCCTGGCGGCCATCACCTGGATCTTCAAGACCGGCTACAAGCTGAAGACCTAGGACTGAACGCGAGCTAGCTTGGCCATTCGGGTGAAGCTGCGTGCTAAGAAGAATGGTCCACGAACCACACGAACCACACGAACGGGTGCTCTATCCGGACGAGGTGTTTCGGATCCAAGGCGCGATCTTCGAGGTCAATCGAGAGCTTGGCGCCGGTTTCCTTGAAGCCGTGTACCAGGAGGCGCTGAGTATCGAGTTCGAAGCCCGTGGAATACCCTTCGCCGCTTCGCGGCCGTTGAGCCTGACCTACAAGGGCCAGGCGCTGAGGCAGACCTATGTCCCGGACTTCGTCTGCTTCAACACCATCATCGTTGAGATCAAAGCCCTGCGCGAATTCGCGCCCGAGCATCGGGCGCAGGTCCTGAACTACCTGAAGGCGTCCGGAATGCGCCTAGGTCTGCTCGTGAACTTCGGCGCCATGCCAAAGGCCCGCATTGAGCGCCTCGCCCTCTGAACCCGTTCGTGTGGTTCGTGTGGTTCGTGGACATTCTTCTTCTGGCTTCGCCAGAACGCCAGGCTTCAAGACCTACTCATCCTCGTCGAAGCGGTTGGCGACGAGTTTGGCCAGGGCTTCGAGAGCCGGTCCAGCCTCGGCGCCCTCGGCCTGGATCTCGATGCAGCAGCCGGGGCCGGCGGCGAGCATCATGAGGCCCATGATGGAGCGGGCGTCCACCGTGGAGCCGTCCTTCGAAACCGTCACCTCGGCGTCGAAGGTCGAGGCCATCCTGACGAACTTGGCCGAGGCCCGCGCGTGCAGGCCCCGCTTGTTGACGATCTCGACCGAGCGGCTCGTCGTCATTTCTCGCCGGCCAGCACGTAGGAGGCGACGGAGATGTACTTGCGGCCGGCCTCCTGGGCGTGGGCCACACAGTCCTGCAGCGACAGCTTGGTGCGTACGCTGGCCAGCTTGATCAGCATCGGCAGGTTCAGGCCGGCGATCACCTCGGCCTTGGTCTGCTCCATGACGGAGATGGCCAGGTTGGAGGGCGTGCCGCCGAACATGTCGGTGAGCAGGATGACACCATCGCCGGCGTCCACGCTTCCGCAGGCCGCCAGGATGTCCTGGCGACGCTTTTCCATGTCGTCCTCCGGCCCGATGCAGATGGCGGCGACCGCGGTCTGCGGGCCCACCACATGCTCCATGGCGAAGACGAATTCCTCGGCCAAGCGCCCGTGCGTGACGATCACGAGGCCGATCATGCCAACTCTCTCAACGGGAATCCCCACCCGGCTGCGGCGGAACGCCGGCCGCGAGGCCGCCTAGATACGCTCCTTATCGACTGTCTCCAAGATGTCGTAACGCGCGAGTCAGCTTCGCAGGCGCCGAAGACTCAAGCAGCGCGAGAGTCAGCAGGGGTATCCGCAACCCGAAGTCATCGGTGAAGGCGGGTTCGGGGATGCGATCGGGCGTTCCGGCCCGCACACAGAGGCTGACCCGGCACCAGGCGAGGGCCGGCTCGGTCAGGACATCGAGCCCCCGCACCTCGATCCGGCCTGACAGGGATTCCGGCGCGCGGCCGTAGAGACCCCCGCCGCTGATCCAGAGTTCCACCCGATCATCGGCCACCAATCGAAAGCCCTGGTTCAGGCAGCGCAGGGCCAGGTCGCTCTTGCCGGCGCCGGAGGGGCCCTGGATCAGGATCCCGCGCCAGCCGCCACCGACGAAGGCGGCGATCAATCCGGCGTGATGGATCACCGCCGCGCCTCTGGCAGCACCACGGTGAAGCGGGCGCCGGCCACCTGGCCGTCCGTATCTATTCGATTTTCCGCCCGGATCGTCCCACCCTGGGCGGCGACGATCTGGCGGGCGATGGAGAGGCCAAGCCCCGAATTGCCGCCAAAGGCCGCGCCCTTGGGCCGCGAGGTGTAGAACCGATCGAAAACGGTCTCCAGATTGTCGGGGGGGATACCGGGCCCGTCGTCCTGGACGGCGACGCTCGCCTCGCCCTTGTTGCGCTCCAGGCTGACCCGCACCTCGCCGCCGGGCGGACTGAAGGAGCGGGCGTTGTCCACCAGGTTGCGCAGCACCTGGCCAAGCGGCCCCTCGCGTCCCGAGACCATGATCGGCTCCAGCACGTCGGGCGGGGTGTAGGCCACGGTGGGCTCGCCGGGCTTGGCGGTGTCCCTGTAGAGCTGCACCACCTCGCCGATCAGGTGGCCCAGGTCGAAGGCCTTGGGATCCTCCCGCGAGAGCTCGGCGTCCAGCCGCGAGGCGTTGGAGATATCGGTCACCAGCCGGTCCAGGCGGGTGACATCCTGCTGCAGGATGGCGAGCAGCCGCTCGCGGGCCGCCGGGTCCTTCACCAGCTCCAGGGTCTCCACCGCCGAGCGCAGGGAGGTCAGCGGGTTCTTGATCTCGTGGGCCACGTCGGCCGCGAACCGCTCGATGGCGTCCATCCGCTCGCTCAGCACGTGGGTCATGTCCTGCAGGGACCGGGTCAGGTCGCCAAGCTCATCGTCGCGCTTGGCGATATCGGGCAGGGAGATGGAGCGCGCGCGGCTCAGGCGCACCCGGTCGGCGGCCCGGGCCAGGCGGCGCACCGGCTGGGCGATCAGGCTGTTCAGCAGCAGGGAGGAGGCCAGTGTCACCCCGATGGCGATCAGGATGAAGGGGATCAGGGCCACGCGCTCGCGGGCGATGATCTCGTCCACGTCGCTGGCCTCCAGGGTCAGGACGCCCAGCACAGCCTGGACGTGCTGGATGGGGATCGAGACCGACACCACCCGCTCGCCGTCGTCGCCCGCCCGCATGCCCGACCAATGCTTGCCGTTCAGAGCCTGGGCCACCTCGAAGGCCAGGGCCTCCTTGACCTCGGGCTGCGGAGCCGGGGGCTCTCGGCCCTTGTTGAGCTGCAGGGAGAAGCCGGGGTCGTCGTCGCGGGCCCGGGCTGGTGGCAGCACCTTCCACTCCACCCGGTCGGCCACCCAGTAGCTGTCGGCGATCAGCCGGCCCTTGGAGTCAAACAGCCGCGCGCGCTGGGTTCGGGGGTTGGAGAGCAGCTGCAGGATCTGGCTGGCATAGGCGCCATCCATGGCCGGCAGGGGTTCGCCCACGGTGGCCGCCTGGTCGATGATGGTGGCCATCAGCTCGCCCTGGGTGGTCAGGCTGTCGATGCGGGCGTTGACCAGCCCGCGCCGCAGCTCGTTCAGCACCAGGGCCCCGGCGATCAGGATCGTCAGGCCCAGCAGATTGAGCACGATGATGAGCCGCCCCAGGCGCGAGCCTGGCAGCCAGCTGAACCATGAGGACAGGCGTCCCGGGTCAGGTCTCGCGGTATCGGTATCCGACGCCATAAAGGGTCTCGATGCCGTCGAACTCAGGGTCGACCTCGCGGAACTTCTTCCGCATCCGCTTGATGTGGCTGTCGATGGTGCGGTCATCGACATAGACCTGATCGTCGTAGGCGGCGTCCATCAGGTTGTCGCGGCTCTTCACGAAGCCGGGCCGCTGGGCCAGGGACTGCAGCAGCAGGAACTCGGTCACCGTCAACTTCACCGGGCGGCCTTCCCACAGGCAGTCGTGGCGGGCGGGGTCCAGGGTCAGCTTGCCGCGCTTCAAGGCCCGCGCGCTGGTGTCGCCGGGGGTGGCCAGCGCCTCCTCGGCGTCGGCCCCGGCCCTGCGCAGCACCGCCTTCACCCGCTCGATCAGCAGCCGCTGGCTGAAGGGCTTGTGCATGTAGTCGTCGGCGCCGAGGTTGAAGCCGAGGATCTCGTCGATCTCCTCGTCCTTGGAGGTCAGGATGATCACCGGCAGGTCGGAGGTCCGACGCAGGCGGCGCAGCACTTCCATGCCGTCCATGCGCGGCATCTTCACGTCGAGGATGGCCAGGTCGGGCGGATCGTTCTCCAGCGCGGCCAGGCCGGCGGCGCCGTCGAAGTACGCCTTCACGGTATGGCCGTGGCTCTCGAGGGCGAGGCTGACCGACGTGACGATGTTCTCGTCGTCGTCCACCAGGGTGATCTTGGCCATGGGCTCGAACAAATTCCTTCTTGGAAGCGTGACTGAAGCTAGTCGCCCCGCAGCGTGGCCTCAATGGGGCGGGCGGCGAGGCGGCGGCTGTCTCCATAACGCGTCAACCGGCCACCAGCGCCACTTTGTCGCAGTAAACTGTTTTTAGGGTTGTTGCGTCACGGTGCTGGTTCTTGGGGGGACTATGGACGGCGCTCAGGTTCACTACGAGGTTTTCAGCAAGCGGACGCCGGCCGGCGGCTGGACGCTTGATCTTGCGACCGAGAACCGCGCCGCGGCGCTGGCGGCCGCCAACGACATGATGAAAGAGGGCAAGGTGGCCGCGGTCCGCGTCACCAAGGAAACCCTCGATCCCGAGACCCGCGAGTTCCAGTCGGTCGGAATTCTCAACCTGGGCAACGCCGAGCCGCCGAAGAAGTCCAAGGTCAAGGAAGACAACGACCCGCTCTGCGTCAGCCCGCAGGACCTCTACACCATCCACGCCCGCGACCGGATCGGTCGCCTGCTGGAGGGCTTCCTGGAGCGCAAGGGCGCGACGCCCTTCGAACTGCTGCACCGGGCCGACCTGGTGGAGGAGCTCGAGGCCTCGGGCACCGACCTGCAGCACGCCATCCAGAAGCTGGCCATTCCCGAGGCGCAGGCCCGGGGTCTGTCGGTCCATGAGCTGATCCGCGTCTTCCAGGGCCTGGTGGAGCGCGCCATCGAGCGGCTGCTCAAGGACACCCGCAAGGGCGACCTGCCCAACCTCGACAAGGAAGGCTTCGCCCGCGCCGCCGAGCGCGTGGCCCAGCACCCGGAGCGCGCCTATCTGCTGGGCGCCGGGGTCGCGGTCTCCATCGCACCGGCCCGCAGCTGGACCGAAAAGGTCACCCGCCTGCTGGATCTCGCCGACTCCGCCCCCCTGGCCGGACCGCCGCGGGCCCTGGCGCTCGCGGTCATCGAACAGCCCCTGGCCGAGATCCTGGGCTCCAAGTCCGGCCTGGACGACATCATCGGCAAGGACCTGGACCTGGGCGCGCGCCTGGCGGCCATGACCCGGCTGGTGGCCTGTGATCCGGTCGACGCCCTCATGCGCATCGAACCTTCGGTGCAGCGGATGATGCCGCCCCTGTCGGAGACCGGCCAGCGCCTGGCCCGCTGGCTCTCCACCGAGGACTTCGGCGCCGTGCGCCTGGCCATCGCCAAGCGCGTTGTCCGCGACCTCACCGGCCCACGCCGCCTGCGGCCTGGAGACGCCGAGGGCGAGATCGCGGTCATGCGGGCCCTGGCCATGGCGCTCACCTGCGCGGCCGGGACCATGATCTCCCTGGACGATGTGCAGGAGGCCTTCGTCACCCGATCCCGGATGCTGGTCACCGGCGACTTCGTCGAGGCCTATCTGGGAACCAGCCGCACCTCCCGCGCCGAGGTCGAGGCCCTGATGTGGCTGGTGGAGAACGTCATCGGCGCGGCCAACAAGCGTCAGGCCGGCCGCTTTCTGTCGGCCAATGTCAGCGGCATGCGCTTCGAGAAGGAGTTCCGGCTCAGCTCCGACAGCCCGGCCGTGAAGCTGGAAGTCCTGGCCAAGCTGCAGAAACAGGCGGCCCGCGCTGGCCTGGCGCCGGAGGACTATGGTCCGATCCAGGCCAAGATCGGTGATGTCGGCGGCATGGTGGAGGCCGACTCCAAGATCGTCTCCCTCGTCGCCAAGTCCTCCCAGGGGCCGGTCCAACGGCTGATGACCCTGTTGCGCATGGCGATCGGCGACACCGCCCCCCTCGGCCCCACCGCCGATCGCGCCCGCGCTGAGGCCCTGAAACTGGTTCGCCGCGACGACACCCGCGCCGAACTCGCCCGCGCGCCCGAACGCATGGGCCAGGTCCGCGAACTGCTGCAGGCCATGACCGCCGTCGCCGCGGCGGCCTGATTCCGATATATCGAAATCAGGGGCGGGTGAACCACTTCATCCGGCGCCTAAACCTGCCCTCAGAGCCCCAGAACCTCAGACAGGGCCACGATCACCCGGTCCACATCCTCATCGGCCATGCCGGGATAAAGCGGCAGCGACAGGCAGGTCCGGTACCATTCCTGGGCCCCTGGCAGGTCCATCGGCCCATAGCGGTCGCGGTAGTAGGGCTGGGTGTGGACGGGGATGTAGTGGACCTGGGTCCCCACCCCGCGCGCCTTGAGGTCGTCCACCACCTGGCGGCGCGTCCTGCCCGCGGCCTGGAAGTCGATCAGGACCACCATCAGGTGCAGGACCGGGTCGCTCCAGTCGGGGCGGGTCGCAGGCCTCACGATGGGCGTCAGCGGCTTCAGGGCCTCGGCGTAGCGCGCGGCCAGCGCCCTTCGCCGCGCGGCGAAGCGGTCGAGTTTGGCCAGCTGCGAGAGCCCCAGGGCGCAGAGGATGTCGGGCAGGCGGTAGTTGAAGCCCGGCTCGGGCATCTCGTAGATCCACGGATCGGCCCCTTCCGGCCGGACCATGCCGTGGCTGCGCAGGGTCTTCAGGCGCTGGGCCAGCCGGTCATCATTGGTGGTGACCATGCCGCCTTCTCCGGTGGCGATGGTCTTGACCGGATGGAAGGAGAAGGTGGCCATGGCCGAGTGGCGCCCGTCGCCGACCCGTTCGCTGGTATTGCCGAAGCTCATGGTGGAGCCGAGCGCATGGGGCGCGTCCTCCACCAGCACGGCGCCGGCGTTCTGGGCCAGGGCCGCCAGCGCCGGAAGCTCGGCGGTGTCGCCGCGCAGGTGGACCGGCAGGACGGCGCGAAGCCTGCGATCGCCCATCCGGGTCAGGGCCTGCGCCAAGGTGTCGGGCGTCATCAGGCCGGTCGCCGGATCGACGTCGGCGAACACCACCTCGGCGCCGACGTATCGGGCGCAGTTGGCGGTGGCCAGGAAGGTGATGGAGGGGACGATGCAGACCTCGCCCGGCTGCACATCGAGCGCCAGCATGGCCAGGTGCAGGGCCGCCGTGCCATTGGCGCAGGCTACCGCGTGGCGCGCCCCGACCTTTTCGGCGAAGGCGGCCTCGAAGGCGTCGACCAGGGGGCCGGTGGTCAGGAAGTCGCCGCGCAGGGCCTCGGCGACGGCGGCGATATCGTCGTCCTCGATGGTCTGGCGGCCATAGGGGAGCAGCGGCCCCGCCATCAGTCGGTCAGCCGCCGCCGCAGGGGCGGGGCCACCGGCGCCGGATCGTTGATCAGCTCCATGAGGCCGTCGCCGCTCAGCCATTCGTCATTGGTGTCGCTGGCGTAGCAGAAGCCGTCCGGCGCCATGGGATGGGTCTTGGCGTAGCTCTCGCGGGTGTATTCCACAAAGGCCGGCTCGATGGCGTAGCGGTCCCCCAGGTCGACGGTGGTGCGGGCGTCGTCCACCGAGATCATCATCTCGTGCAGCTTCTCGCCCGGCCGGATGCCGATCACCTTGATGGGCACGCCGGGCGCCATGGCCTCGGCGAGAGCGGTCATCTTCATCGACGGGATCTTGGGCACGAAGATCTCGCCGCCGCGCATCAGCGACAGGGACGACAGTACGAAGTCGACCCCCTGGTTCAGGGTGATCCAGAACCGGGTCATCCGCGGGTCGGTGATCGGCAGCTCCGTGGCGCCGCGCGCCAGCAGCCGCTGGAAGACCGGGGCCACCGAGCCCCGCGAACCCACTACATTGCCATAGCGGACCACGGAGAACTTGGCGCCGATGTCGCCCGACAGGTTGTTGGCCGCCACGAAGGTCTTGTCGGAGGCCAGCTTGGTGGCGCCGTAGAGATTGGCCGGGTTGCAGGCCTTGTCGGTGGAGAGCGCGATCACCCGCTGCACCCGGTTGGTCAGGCAGGCCCAGACCACGTTCTCGGCGCCCATGATGTTGGTGTGGATGCACTCGGACGGGTTGTACTCCGCCGCTGGCACCTGCTTCAGGGCCGCGGCGTGGATCACGATGTCGACCCCGCGCAGAGCCAGGGTAAGGCGCTCGCGGTCGCGGACATCGCCGAGGAAGAACCGCATGCAGGTCAGTTG
Source organism: Phenylobacterium ferrooxidans (assembly GCF_042714595.1). Taxonomy (NCBI): domain Bacteria; kingdom Pseudomonadati; phylum Pseudomonadota; class Alphaproteobacteria; order Caulobacterales; family Caulobacteraceae; genus Phenylobacterium; species Phenylobacterium ferrooxidans. The sequence goes on from NZ_JAOTJD010000009.1 coordinate 97,359, forward strand.
CTCGGCCGGAAACTTCTCGGCCAGGTCGGTCTGCATCTCGCTCTGCTTCAGCTCATCGCGGGAATAGACGATCAGCTTGCGCGGCCTGGCGCGCAGCAGAACGGTTTCGATGAAGCGTTTGCCGAAGGATCCCGTGCCGCCGGTGACCAGGATCACCTTGCCGTCGAGATCGAGAGAGGTTGGCGCGAAACGGCCCAAGGGCGGGCTCCATCAAGAGCGGGCGAGAAAAAGTGGGAACCGGTTTTCCGCCCGCGCCCGCTCTAACCCAGAAGACCGATCACATGCGTGATCGGTCGTGCGAATCTTCGCCGCACTGTCGAACGCCCCGCGTAAAGAGACCGCTAACCATAATGCGGCACACCGTCACGCATGGATCGCCGCCGCCTGATGAGTCTCGCCGCCCTCGCCGCCGCCTTGCCGGTGGCCGCCCAGGCGTCTGGAGGCGGGGAGAAGACCGAAAAGAAGAAGGGCGGCGGGCTTTCCTACCTGCAGCTTCCGACCCTGACGGCCACCATCATGCGTCCCGACGGCCGGCGCGGCGTGCTGACCGTGGAGACGGGGATCGACATTCCCAACACCGACCAGCGGGCCAAGGCCGATTTGCTGGTCCCTCGGTTCCGGGCGGGATTTGTGCAGGCCCTGCAGATCTACGCCTCGGGCCTGTCGCCCTCCACCGCCCCCAACGCCGAGTTCATCGCCCGCGAATTGCAGCGCGAGACCGACCGAGTGCTCGGCGGCCCGGGCGGCAAGCTGCTGCTGGGCACCATCCTGGTGAACTAGTTCTTCAGCCCCGCGTGGTGGGCCGCGTTATCCATGAAGGCGGCCAGGGTCACGTCCAGCTCGGTCACTCCGTCGGCGTCGTGGGTGGCCAGGGTGACCTCGACCCGGTTGTAGACATTGAACCACTCCGGATGGTGATCCAGCTTCTCGGCCATCAGGGCGGCCCGGGCCATGAAGCCGAAGGCGGTGTTGAAGTCGGGGAACAGATAGGTGCGGGTGATGGCGTCGCGGTCGCCGCCCAGGGCGTTCCAGCCGGGCAGCTTGGCCAGGGCCGCCGCCGCGCCGATCTTGTCTGGGCGGCTCACGCGGCGACCTTGTCGAAGGTGAGGCCGGTGGCGACGCCCAACTCGGCCAGGGTCTGGTCGACGTCCACCACCTTGATGGCCTTCATCCCGAGCGCCGCGGCCGGTTTGCAGTTGATCCCCAGGTCGTCGAGATAGACGCAGCTCTGGGGATCAACCGACAGGGCCTCGCACATCATCAGGTAGATCTTCGGGTCGGGCTTGCGGACGCCGGCCTTGGAGCTTTCGATGATGTGGTCGAACAGCGGCATGATCTGACCCATGGCGCCCGCCGCCCGCTGCGGAGCGTCGGCGCCCGGGGAATGCATGCTGACCATGTTGTTGGTGATGCAGCCCACCTTGAAGTGTTCCTTGCAGGCCTTCAGCGCCGCCACCATGCGCGGCCGCACCATGCCCGACAGCAGGGGCAGGACGTGGCTGCCGGGGATCGGATGACCGAGCACGGTCGACTCCTCCAGGAAGAGCTGATCGAAGCCCTTGGTGTCGATCTCGTTCCGCTCAAAAAGCGCCCAGGCGTTTGTGTCGGGATTGGTGGAATTGACCCGGCGGATCAGGTCCTTGGGCACGCCGTTCTCGCTCTCATAGCGGGCGAAAGCCTCGAAGGGCGAGGAGGTGAACACCCCGCCGAAATCCCAGATCACCGCCTCGACCGCCATTACCCACTCCGTCCTTGAAAATCGGCGCGACGCTAGAGACGCAAGGGGAGACGTGCAAGTTAGGGGACATGTTTCTCGCTTCCCTGCCTCGCCCGCTGCGCCTGGCCCTCTATGCCGTGGCCACCGCCATCCTGCTGGCCATGTGCCTGATCCCGCAGCAGGAGCTGCCCTCGGCGCCCATGGGCGACAAGATCGAGCACAGCATCGCCTGGTTCGTCCTGACGATGACGGGCCTGCTGCTTTCGCACCATCGGCCTCGCGCCATCGCCGCCTTCGCCATCGCCGTGGGCGCGGCGGTGGAGTTGCTGCAGGCGACCATGGGGTTCGGCCGGCACGGCGACTGGCGCGATCTGATGGCCGACACCCTGGGGGTCGTGGCGGCCTTGGCGCTCTACGCCCTGGTCGAGAGGCTGCGGCGGCGATGAGCCACCGTCCCTGGGAGGAGGGCGCCGACTTCGCCATCGGCCTGGCGCCTATCGACGAGGCCCGCTGGCTGGAGGGGGGAGAGGCCGATCCCGCGGCGCGCAAGGACACCCTCTACGCCCAACACCGCGACCTGGTCTGGGGCGAGACGGCGGCGTCGCGGCCTGGCCAGATGGAGGTCGCCGCGCTCATCGGGGTCGCGTCCGCCGGCGACCTGCCGCCGCTCTATGCCGCCTCGCGCGCCGTCGCCGACGACCTGGTGCTGGTGGAGAAGGCCGGCGGTCACTGGCGGGTCAGCGCGCTGAGCCTCTCGGCGCCGACCTTCTTCACCGCCGCCGACGTGCTGGGAAAGAGCCTGGCCGACATCCACGGCCCGGTGAACGGCTTCAATGACCGCTTCCTAGTGCGGCTGGCGCGCATCTTCGATGGCCTGCGTCCTGGCCTGATCCTGCAACGGCGCAACTGGTCGGTGGTCAATTCCGATCAATTCTTCACCCCGTTCTCCGCCCCGGTCCGCGCTCGCATCGCCGAGATCTCGCCTGGCGATGTCGGCCAGGCGCTGTTCACCCGGGTGGAACGCCAGACCGTGCGCCGGCTGCCCGACACCGGCGGCGTGCTCTTCACCATCCGGGTGTGGCTGACGCCGTTTGCGGCCCTGCTGGAAAGCCCGGAGCGCCTGTCGGCCTTCGCCCGCGCCTGGCGTTCTGCCGCCCCGGATTTCGCGGCCTATAAGGGATTTCACCTCTACGCCGAGTTGGTGGAGAGCTTTCTTCGCGCGCACGGTGAAAGTCACAGCGTTAACGGCGCCTGATCTCCAACGGTGGCTCCGACCCTCGTTTTCGAGCCGCCGGAAGACCCAGCTATGCGCCTGCGCTCCCTCATTCCCGCCCTGGCCTTCCTGGCCCTCGCCGCCTGCGATTCCACCGGCGCCCTGAGGATCGCCCAGGCGCCTGCGGCCAAGCCCGCCGACTGCTGCTGCAAGCCGGCCGCGACCCAGGCCAGCTGCCCGCCGGCCGCCGCGCCGACCCCCATCGCCGACCAGCCAACCGCCATGACGCCGGAGCCGGAACAACCCGCCTATCGTCCGGCCGTACACCGCCAGGCGGCTCGCCCCGCCGCGCGCCGTGTCACCCAGGTCCAGCGCCATCATGCCGAGCGCGCAGTCGAGCGCGACTATGGGGAGGTGCGCGAGTACGCCTATGCCCAGCAGCGCTCATATGCGGCCGCGCCCGCGCCCGCGCCCGAGTATGACGGCTATGTCGAGGTCCCCGATCGCCGCATCCAGGGCCGGGTGGTGAGCGTCGAAGACCGTGAAACCTTCAGCGAGCGCTATTCCGAACAGTCGGAAAGCTCCGGCGGTCGACGCTATGCCGGAGGTTATGAGCACCACGGCGGCTACGACAGTCGTGGTGGCGGGCGGGGCTGCGGAGGCTGCGCCCCGCGCGAAGCCGCCGGCCGCGACCGCAACGGCTTCCTCACCTGGCCCGGCAAGGTTCCCGCGCGCCCCTGAGGCTGGCCTCACGCTTGCCCTGACAAAACCTCGGTGTCCCATCCCGGGACGCCCAGGAGACCAAGATGCGATCGCCGAACGGGCCCCTCTTCAAACGCTATGAAATCCTGGCGGTGATCCTCTTCCTTACCGCCGCCGCAGCGCTCGCGAGCTTTGATCTGGTCTACTAGACGCCTTGCCCTGCGGGGCGGCGCACGGGAAGCTCACTCCGAAACAAGGGGGCTTCATGGCCAAGGCCGCATCGATCTTTCTGGCGACGCCCTGCTATGGCGGGTTGGCCCACATCCACTACATGCGCTCGGTCCTGGACCTCCAGGCCGCCTGCGCGGCGCGGGGCGTGGGGCTGACCGTGGAACTGGGAGGCGGCGACGCCCTGATCACCCGGGCCCGCGCGGCCATGGCCGACAAGTTCCTGACAAGCGACGCCAGCCACCTGCTGTTCGTTGACGCCGACATAGGTTTTCGGCCCGAGCAGGTTTTCCGGCTGCTGGACGCCGATCGCGACCTGGTGGGCGGCGTCTATCCCCTCAAGAGCATCGACTGGGCCAAGGTGCGCCAGGCCGCGATCGACGGCAAACGCGACCTGATGGCCGCCTCCGTGGGCTATGTGGTCCGCTTCATCCCCACGCCCAACAACAGTGTCGAGATCGATGACGACGGCTTTGGCCCGGTGGCCTATCTCGGGACGGGTTTCATGCTGATCAAGCGCGTCGTGGTGGAGCGGGTCGCCGCCGCCCATCCGGAACTCAAGGCGCGGCTCAGCGACACCTCCGGTGGCGGGTCGAAGCAGGCCGCCATGATCTTCGAGACCTTCATCGAACCCGACACCGGCGAGCATCTCTCGGAGGACTATGCCTTCTGCAGCCGATGGCGTGACCTGGGAGGCCAGGTGTTCGCCGACTTCCAAACCCGCCTGACCCATGTCGGCCACGCCGCCTATGCCGGCAGCCTGATGGACGCTCAGGCCCGCTGATCGCAAACCGGGCGCTGGCGATGCTGCGCCGCGCAAGTTGTTCGCCCACCGAGCGCCGGGAGCCTTTGCGCGCAAGGGGTGCTGGTTGTCATTGCATTGCAGCAATTGCAGTTCATAACCTTGGTTCTTGCAGGGTCAGCTCTGGACCCCGTGAGTTTGAGCCATAGTGAGGCGGTTTCGATGATCATGACTTCGATGCGTGTGTTCCCCAGCCTGTTCATCGGCCGTCGGGACCTGGTGGAAGCGGTCGCCATCGACCTCGACAAGACCTCCGACATCGGCGCGGCCTTCACCTGCGGCGCCTGCGACGCGGTGATCCTCGTGGGCCAGGATGAAGCCTCGGCCCGCGAAGTGGTCGTGAAGTGCCGCTGCGGCGAGTACAACCAGCTCTAGGCCAGCCGTCACACTTGTTGTCTAGGTCATGAGCCTCATGGAAGCGCTCATGACCGATCCCCGCATCCTGCCCCTCGAGGGTGTCGAGAATTTCCGCGACTACGGTGGGTATGCCGTGCGCGGGGGACGCGTCGCCTCGGGCCAGCTGTTCCGCGCCGCCCATCAGGCCCGCGCGACGCCGGCCGATCTGGCGGTGATGGCCGACCTCAAGCTCGCCACCGTGGTGGACCTGCGCCGCCCTCGCGAGCGGGACAATGATCCCATCCTGCGCCACGAGGGCTTCGCGGCCCAGGTGATCCAGTGCGACCTGGGCGACCAGACCGAGGCGCCGCATGTGGCCTTTCTTCGCGAGACCGACCTGACCCCGGAAAGCGCGCGGGCCTTCTTCCTCGACTACTACGACAAGGCGCCCTTCGAGCCGCGCCACCTGGAGCTCTTCGGCCGCTACCTCGCCGCCCTGGCCAAGGACGAAGGCGCAGTGCTGATCCACTGCACGGCCGGCAAGGACCGCACGGGTCTGCTCGCGGCCCTGACCCACCACGTGCTCGGCGTCCACGACGACGACATCCGCGCCGACTACCTGCTCACCAACCTCGCCGCCCGGGTCGATGCGCGACTGCCGATGATCACCCAGGCCCTGGAGGCGTCTCTCGGCAAGCGGCCGTCGGAAACCGCGGTGCGCGCCTTCCTGGGGGTCGAGGCCAGTTATCTGGACGCCGCCTTCGCCTCGATCCAGGCGCGTAGCGGTTCGATCGAGGCCTATCTGGATGCGATAGGGGCGGACGCGGCGACCCGTGAGGCCATCCGCGCCCGCCTGATCGTCTAGGTCGTGGTTTCACCCACCATGCCGTCCGGCTCGGCGCCCGGCTGGCCGGCCGGCGCGGCCTTGGCGGCACGCTCGCGGCGCAGGACCTGGAGCTGGGCCTGGGTCGCGTCGTAGCTCTTCCGGTTGATCTTGTAGCGGGCGTAGAAGAACACCGCGATCAGGCCCGGAATGGTGGCGATGGGCGCGTCCACCAGAGCCAGGTCCATCAGGGTCTGGCGATCGACCTGTCCCGGCTGCGCCTTCTCGGGGAAGGCCACGATGTCCAGGGCCATGCCGGCGAAGAAGTGACCGATGGCGGCGTCGATCTTGGAGAACAGGGCCCGCGTCGAATAGAGCACCCCCTCCTGCCGGTAGCCGTAGCGGACCTCATTCTCGTCGGCGATATCGGCCAGGGCCGACATGACGCTGATGCTCATGATGCTGGCCACGCAGGAGCCTAGGCCGGTGAAGATGATGATCAGCGGCAGCAGCATCGGCTGGCCCGGTTCGGGGAACAGCCCGAGAATCCGCAGGCTCGGCGCGATGGCCGGGATCGTCGCGAGCAGGACGCAGGTGACGATGATGGCGATCTTCTTGTCGAACCGCCCGTGCAGCCTGGCCGCGGTGGCGAACCCGAGGAAGTAGCCGCTGATGGTGCCGATCACGAACCAGCGGATCTGCTCGGACGTGAACTCCCAGAAGAAGGTGTTCATGTAGAGCCCCAGGCCCTGGCGAATACCGAGCATCAGGGACAGGAAGAAATAGGCGATCAGCAGGTACACATAGTTTCGGTTGGAGAAGGCGCTGCCCATGTCCTTCATGAACTCGAAGGGGCTGAAGGCCGGCAGGTCGTCCGGGGTCTTGGGCAGCAGCGCGATGCGGTCGCGGGTGAACCAGGCCGAGGCGAGCAGCAGCAGCATGCCCGAGCCGGCCACTGCGAAGGCGAAGGGCGTATAGGCGTGGGGGTTCAGCAGGCCGCGCGGATATTCCGCGGTCTTGTGGAAGAAGAAGGTCAGCGCCACGAAGCTGGTGCCGGCCGTGCCGATCATGCCGAGCAGGTTGTTCCAGCTCATGATTCGGCTGCGCTCGGTGTAGTCGCCCGAGAGCTCGCCCCCCAGCGCCAGGTGCGGCACGTGGTAGACGGCCATGAACACCCGCAGGGTGACGATGAAGCCCGAGAACCAGACGAACAGCCACAGGTGCGAGAAGGCCGCTGGGGGATTGAACAGCGCCACGATGCAGAGGGCCACCGGGACGGGGGCGAGATACATGTAGGGGTGGCGGCGGCCGAGCTTGCCGCGCGTTCGGTCCGACAGTGAGCCGACGATGGGATCAGCGAAGCCGTCCAGCACCAGGCTGACCGTGATCGCGAGACCCGCGAGCGTCGCGGGCAAGCCCAGGACCTGATTGTAGTAGAACATCGCATAGCCGCCGACCGCGGCCAGGGTGATGCTTTCGGCGGTGGCGCCGAGGCCGAAGAAGAATTTGGTGCGAAGAGGTACGCGCGCGCCGGGAATCTGCGCCGAGCTGGCCATTATGGTTTCCTACAAAAATAGACGCCGGTCGTAACGCCGGATGAATTCGCCTATCAGTGGGCCGGCCGCGGGGGGTGTCAATCGGGCCCGACGTCACGCGCCGGGATCTATCCGCAGGACGGGCCTGCGTCGGTTGTCAGCCGGCCGCGGTGTCCCTCAGCACAAGGGTGCGGGAACTCTTGAAGCGTCGGGCAAGACAGTCGCCTGGCTCACCGCCCCGCTAGAGCGGGACTCGATTAGACGGAACCGTATCCGGAGTTGTGCAGGTAGTTGGCGCACTCGTGGGGTTGGAAGAGG